>JAZUBD010000410.1:0-1650 GCA_045638305.1 Lachnospiraceae bacterium | reverse complement strand
CATCATCGCAAATCAGAATGTTTTTAGCCATAGTACCTCTCCAATCTTTTAATGTAATTCGCCTGACTTACTTTTGTTGTTACTTGATCACCTCGGTAACTCGGATACCGAAGGCTTCCTCAATCACAACAACTTCTCCCTTTGCCACATACTTTCCGTTGACTAATACGTCAATCGGTTCACCTGCCAACCGATTCAGTTCGACAATGGTTCCCGGTGCAAAATCCAGAATCTCCTTGATGGATTTACTGGTTCTACCCAGCTCCACGGTTACTTCCAGCGGAACATCAAGCAAAAGATCGATATTCTCTGTCTGTAACAGCGGGCTCTGTACCGGCTGGAACGCCTGGAACTGTACCGGTGAAATATTTACATCCTGTACCGGAGGCATCGCATACGGCATTGCCATCATCTGCGGCTGCATCATTCCCTGCATCTGTCCCATTGCCATCATATTCATATCCTGCATCGGAGCCGCCGCCTGTTGCGGTACCGGTGCCGGTTGTGGTGCTGTTTTCACTGCCGGAGCCGGAGTTGCCGGTTCCGGAGTCGAGACTGCCGCCTCGTCATCATTGATAAATTTCTTATACAGACTCTTCGCGAAATCAATCGGATACATTTGAATCAACTCACTGTCAATCAAATCTCCGATTTCCATACGGAAGGAAACCTTTACAAACTCCTCCCGAAGGAACATATCCATATCGCCGCCGCTGACCACATCGCTTAAATCTACAAGACTTGCGGATGGCGGACTGATATCAATCTTCATTTCGAACATCTGGGAAAGAGACGTTGACGAAGCTCCCATCATCTGATTCATGGCCTCACTGATAGCACTCAGATGCAAATCGTTTAATTCGCCTTCTACATTGCTACCGTCACCGCCCATCATCAAATCGGCAATAATCTTAACGTCTTTTTCCTGAAGAATCAATACATTCTTACCGTCCAGACCCTCTTTATAGGAAATCTGGATAAAGACACACGGTCTCTCGTACTGGTTCGACAACTCCTCCCAACGACAAATCGATACGGTAGGAGTCGATATATTTACTCTTTGATTGACCAATGCAAACAAAGTAGTAGCCGAAGAACCGAGGCTGATATTGGAAATCTCCCCGATGGCATCCTTCTCTTCCGGTGTCAAAAGCGATTGCGACGCTCCCGAACCCGAAGTATTCGCCGGTTCCTCTTCAATATCCATGCCGCTGAATAATGCATTGATTTCTTCTTGTGATAACATTCCGTCCATGCACTTATTCCTCCCTCACGATACTTGATATTTTAACTGCATATGTGTCCGAGGACGAACCCGGCAACGCCGTAAACTTCCATATATTTCCGACAAACACATTTAACTCATCTTCCGTCTTTGTATCCAGCTTAATAATGTCACCTTTTTGCATGTTGACAAAATCGTTGACCGAAATGGTGCTTCTTCCGAGAATTGCTTTAATCGGAACCTTTGCCTTCGCAATCACAAGCTCGATAAACTCCTTATAAACCTCATCATCTTTCAGCTTCTCCGAAGAATACCAGGACTTTGTATTCAACTTATCGATTACCGGTTCCAGCACCTTATACGGAATACAAATATTTAACATGCCTTCCGTATTTCCCACCTTAACATTTAAGGTGATAATGGAA
>JAZUBD010000409.1:0-8169 GCA_045638305.1 Lachnospiraceae bacterium | reverse complement strand
ACTTCGGTCAAGTCACCGTTTAAGATTTCATTTAAGCGATGGGTGGTCAGCTTAATGCGGTGGTCGGTTACACGTCCGTCCGGGAAGTTGTAAGTACGAATCTTCTCGGAACGGTCTCCGGTACCTACCTGGCTGCGTCTTGCCTCTGCCTCGGCGTCATGAGCCTTTTCAAGCTCTAACTCATATAACTTTGCACGAAGCACCTTTAATGCCTTGTCACGGTTCTTTAACTGGGACTTCTCATCCTGACAGGAAATTACGATACCCGTCGGAATATGAGTCAAACGTACTGCAGAGTCGGTGGTGTTGACACACTGTCCGCCGTTACCGGATGCACGGAACACATCAAACTTACAGTCGTTCATGTTGAGCTCTACATCTACTTCCTCTGCCTCCGGCATGATTGCTACCGTTGCAGTAGAGGTATGAATACGCCCGCCGGATTCGGTTACCGGCACACGCTGTACACGGTGCACACCGCTCTCGTACTTTAACTTCGAGTAAGCGCCCTGTCCGTTTACCATAAATACTGCTTCCTTAAAGCCACCGATCCCATTTTCATTGACGTTCATCAAATCAATCTTCCAACGGAAGGTCTCGGAATACTTTGCATACATGCGGTAAAGCTCCGCTGCAAATAACGCCGCCTCATCACCGCCTGCGCCCGCACGGATTTCTACGATAACGTTCTTCTCATCGTTCGGGTCCTTCGGAATAAGTAAAATCTTTAAATTCTGCTCGCACTCCTCTAAGCGATTCTTTGCCTCGGCAAGCTCTTCCTTGGCCATTTCACGCATATCCTCATCGCTTTCTTCCTCCAGCATCATAAGGCTGTCCTCGATATCCTGCTTCGTCTGCTTATAACGCTTATACTCCGCTACGATATCCGCCAAATCGTTCTGCTCCTTCATGAGCTTACGGAATCTTGCCTGATCATTTACCACGTTCGGATCGCTTAATTCGTTCTGGAGTTCCTCGTAACGCTGTAACAAATCCTCTAACTTATCAAACATCTTTAAATCTCCTTATTATCACCCGGCCAAACCGCGAATACCATCCGGTCCAGTCCGGCATAATCTTTCTTTACTTCAATGGAACCATAGCCTTCTGCCGCCAGCAGGCCTGCCACTTCTTCTCCCTGGTCGTGACCGATTTCAAACATCAGCCTGCCTCCCGGATTCAAATATGCTTTCGCTTCCGTTACAATCCGGCGGTAGAACAACAAGCCGTCCGACCTCCCGTCAAGGGCCATCCGGGGTTCGAAATCTTTTACCTCCGGCATCAGTTCTTCAATGACCTTACTCTTAATATAAGGCGGATTGGACACAATGATATCATACGCACCTTCTACATTTTCAAACAAATCTCCTTGAAAAAACGTCACATCCGCATCCAGAAGCTCCGCATTTTTCTTTGCCACGCAAAGCGCCTCCGGGGAATAATCCGACGCTGCCGTAAACGCCGGCGCTCCCAGCTTTGCTACGGTGACTGCAATACATCCGGAGCCGGTACACATATCCAGTACCCGTTTCCCTTTTGCATCCGTAAATACCGCCTCTGCCAAAAGCTCCGTCTCCGGCCTGGGAATCAACACGCCCGGCTGTACATAAAAGCTTAAGCCACAAAAGTCCTGCTCCCCCGTAATATACTGCACCGGAACATGTTCCATACGGCGGCTCAGCATCTCCGCAAACCGTCGTTCCTGCTCCGCCGTCACCTGCAACTCTCCGTCCCGCAAAAAGGACATAAAATCCAGACCGCAGGCGTGAAACAACAGCATTCTTACATCAGTACGTGCCTCAGGAAACCCGGCATCCGTCAACCGTTTCACTCCGTCCGCCATCATTTCGGAATAGGTCATAACATCCCGCCTTTTAATGCTCTTTGTCTCCGGAACGCTCCATGACCGTTCCCTCGCCTTCAAATACAAAAAACTTATCTAACGCACGAAGAATGTCGTCTTCTTCCTCTTCATCCTCCGCATTGTGAGTATTCACAACCGCCTTCTGCGCAGCCTTTCCGGCTTTCTCCGCCTTATCTGCCGCAGCCACCTTTTCAACAAGGCGACTTCTGCTTTCCTTTGCCGCAGCCTCGTCCGGCTCTTCCTTTTTCGCTTCTTTCTTCGCAGCCGGGAAGCTCCAGTCAAACTTCGCCGTAATATCCTCCGGCTCGGTCTTCTGCGTAACCTTTTCCTCTGTTACCACAGCCTCGGAAACAGCCTTAGCTGCCTTCTTCTCCGGTTCCGGCGCAGCTACTGCCTGCACCTCCGTAACCGGCTCTTCCTTCGTCTGTACTTCTTCCTTTGGAAGCTCGGTCTTCTTGACCGCCTTCTTCGTCTCCTTTGCCGGCTCGGACTTTCCTGCCGGTGCCTTGATTACCTTACCGTTCTTCTTACGAAGCTTTTTCTCGAAATTCTCATCCAGATACTCCTGCCAGTCAAACACTGCCTCTACGGAAGCCACTGCCACGCGAATCATGTCATCATCCGGCTCTCTGGTGGTCAACCCCTGCAGCCACAAGCCCGGCTTACTCAAAAATCCGATGAACTTAGAATCACTGTTGCCTGCCAGACGGATAAACTCATAGGAAATACCCGCAATCACCGGAACAAACAATACACGTACCACAAAACGAAGCCACAACGTCTCCACACGTACAATCAGGAAGAACACTACACTGATTAACATTACGAATAACAGGAAGCTGGTACCGCAACGTTTGTGAAATCTGGAACACTCTCTGACATTCTGTACCGTCGGTGCCATGCCGTGCTCGATACAGTTAATGGTCTTGTGCTCCGCGCCGTGATACATAAACACACGACGAATATCCTTTAACCGGGAAATAAGTACCACATATCCCAGGAAAATTGCCACACGAATCAAACCTTCAATTAAAGTCTTCCACTCATAAGAGATCACATTTTCATCAATAAAGCTTACAATCAAAAGCGGAAGCAACATAAAAATCGCAATCGCCATCACTACGGAAAGGAACACGGTACCGCCCATAATGAACTTATCCGCCTTTTCGCCAAACTTCTTCCGAAGCCAAAGCTCGAACTTGCCCGGCTCTTCCACCACATCATCAAAATATTCCGCAGAAGAAGTAAGCATCTTTACGCCTAACACCAAAGATTCCACAAAATTCACTACGCCCCGGATTAACGGCAAACCAAGCACTTTATACTTCTCGGTAGCGCTAATCATTTCGCCCTTTTCTACAGCAATTTCGCCGTTCGGTTTTCTGACAGCGACCGCATAATCTCTTTTGTTTTTCATCATAACGCCTTCTAATACGGCCTGTCCTCCAATGCCTGATGACTTCATGTGTACCTCCTTCTCCGTGTGTGTCTTATAAGCAAAGCAGGTTGAGATTATCACAACCTCAACCTGATTTTTGTTCTTTTATGTTTTTTTAGTTCTGGCTTAAACCATATCTACGGTTGAACTTATCAATAGCACCACGTGCTGCTACAGCTTTCTGCTGACCGGTATAGAAGGAATGGCACTTGGAACAAACTTCCACATGGATTTCCTCTTTGGTAGAACCGGTAACAAATTCATTACCACAGTTGCAGGTTACCTTTGCCTGATAGTATTTCGGCTGGATTGCTTCTTTCATGTCTTTCACCTCTTTATCTCCATAACTTAAAACAGCTTTCTCATTATAGCATGGTTTTTCCGAAAAATCAATAGCAATTTTAAATTAATTTTGAGATTCTGCGGAGTGATCCAATTCAAACCAGAACTCCACACCGGAAGCATGGTTGATTACGCCGTAAGAACGGTTATGTGCTTCCATAATCGCCTTTACAATCGACAGGCCGATACCGCTGCCGCCGTACTCTCTGGTGCGGGCCTTGTCCACTTTGTAGAACTTAATCCAGATATGCTTAAGGTCCTCCTCCGGTATCTGTGCTCCCGTATTAAAAACCGATACCCGGATACCGGTTTCCTTCGGCGCTAAACGAACCTCAATGAGCCGCTCTCCCTCCACATGGTGAAAAGCATTGCTGATGTAGTTGGTCAATACCTCCTCCACCATATACTCATCCGCCCATACATACACCGGTTCCGTCTGTTCAAAGCGAACCGTTACCTCCTTTTGTACCGCCAGCACCTCTACGGAAGTTAACACCGCACGGATTACCTCCGTCAAATCAAACCGGGCAAATTCCGGTGCTGTGGTTCCGTACTCCAACTGATTCAGCGTCAGAAGCTTTTTCACCATGGCATTCATCTTTGCCGCCTCATCCATAATGACATCACAGTAAAACTCTCTGTCCTCCGGACTCTCACTGATATTGTCCTTTAACCCTTCCGCATAGCCCTGAATCAGCGCAATCGGTGTCTTCAGTTCATGGGTGACATTGGAAAGAAACTCCTTACGGACCTCCTCCGCCTGTATCTTTCGCTCGATATCCACCTGTAACTCGTTATTGGCACTTTTCAGTTCGGAAATGGTGGACTCCAGCTTCTCCGATAACACATTCATGCTATTGCCCAGCGTTCCGATTTCATCCCGGCGCTTTGCCTCGTATCTTACATCAAAATTCAGCTCCGACATCTCCTTGGAAATCTCCGCCAACTTTAAAATCGGCTTCGTAAACCGCCTGCTGACAAAAAACATCACCACGGAAATCACCAATGCACTGGCAAGACCCGCATAAAGCAAAAACTTATTTGCCACCTTTACGCTTTCCTGCATACTCTCCACATTGGAACGCAAAAGTATAATTTCTCCGCTGTCCAGATATCCCACAAGTTCGATATACTTGGACTCCATCCGGGCATCATATAAGGAAAAAATACTGTAATCTTCTGTCTCCGTCTCCAGCTTTTTCTCCTTCAAACCTTCGCCGTAGCCCGGCAAAAAGTAATCGCCGATCAATTCCCGTATTACCGGCATATCCTGATCGTTTTTACCGCCGGTACCAAAAAAATAACTGACAATCGCCTGGGGTCTCTCCTTAAAAATAATGTCCTCTACGATTACCGTTGTAACATTAGACCTGGCACATAAAATATCCAGTTCCAAACGCAGGTCCTCCGAAATATCCCCCGTTTCCTCATAAAACTCCACGCCGCCTGCGTCCGATACCAGACGGTTGATTTCAACATACATCTCGCCCAGCATTTTCTGCTTGCTGTTTTCGTAGTACTTTACCAAAAGTGTTTCGTTCAGTACAATGCACAACGCCACCGTCGCAAAAATAGCGGCAAACGTCAGAACGATCAATTTTACTCTTACGGAATGCTTTCCGTGCTTCATACACTACACCTCGAATTTGTAGCCCATCCCCCAGATGGTCTTGATATAATCGCCCTTATCGCCCATTTTGCTCCGTAACTTCTTTACATGGGTGTCAATGGTTCTGGCATCTCCGAAATAATCATAATTCCACACATTATTCAAAATCCGCTCTCTGGACAATGCCAATCCCTTATTATCGATAAAATAGGCCAGAAGTTCAAACTCCTTAACGCTCAGTTCAATCGGCTGTCCGTCCACAAACACCTGATGAGCCGACTTGTCAAGCACAATGCCTCCAACCTCCGTTGTCTCCGCAGCTACAGTACCGGCGCGTCGCAAAATCGCTTCCACTCTTGCAACTAAAATCTTCGGACTGAAAGGCTTTGAAATATACTCATCCACCCCCAGTTCAAAGCCCAAAAGCTCGTCTCTCTCATCGCTTTTGGCCGTCAGCATAATAATCGGCACGGTGGAATACTGGCGAATCTCCTTACACACCTGCCAACCGTCCATCTTCGGCATCATGACATCTAAAATAATCAGTTCGATATCCTTTTGTTCAAAGAAAATATCAACCGCTTCTTCTCCGTTCTCCGCTTCCACCACTTCATAATTATTCTTTACCAGAAAATCACGCACCAGCTTTCGCATGCGACTCTCATCATCTACTACCAAAATCCTCGTACGTTCCATAAAACAAGCCTCCTATGATAACGCTCTTTTTCTTATCCTATCACGGGATTATGGAAAATCTGTGTCCGAATCCGCAGGAAACTGTGAACGCACTATTGTAATTCCTGTTCTCTTTGCACCAGTTCCTTCTCCCACTCCGTCAGGCTTTTTTCCCATTGATGAAGAGTTTCTTCCTTCTCCGTCAGTTCTTCCTTCCAGCCCGCGTACTCATTTAGCACCTTCTGTTCGTAATCCGCAAACGGCGATGCCGTACCGAACAAGCGGATCGCAAATAAAATGACAATCACAATGCATAGTACCGCCACCGTAAAGGTCAGCCTTTTAGACTTTTCCTTATAATACTCCATCAACTTCTTTTCCTTGGAAGGCTTCTTCTCCGTTTGCTGCTTCTCCTGCTTAACCGGCTCCGGAAGCGCATGCAGACTGCTCTCGGCCACCAGCCCGGACTCCAGTGCCCGCGAACGAAGCTCCTGTAAAAATGCAATTCCAAGCGGTGTTACCAGTGTTCCCTTCTCAATCAGGCGGTTATACAGTTTCACCACCGTTTTTACATTTCCCAAATCTGCCTGGGAACGAATATAAGTCACAACCTCCGCTTCCTTCTTTGCTTCCGCAAGCTCTGCCTCTGTATGAAAAGTAAACCCCTGATATGTATATGTCTTTTTCTTATCCATCGTATTCCTTCTTTCAAAAATACGCTCTATCCTACACTAACCTAATATTAGTATAGCATAAAGCGTTTCTTTTGCAAAGTTATTTTATGTTACATTACTTCCTCGGAAGCATGCATGTTCTTCGTTACCACGGCCTTTAAAATTGCCAGTAAAATCAGGAGCACACCGATACCGATCATAGTATAACCGAACTTGGACATTTCCGCAAAGAACGGTGCCATAATACCGGTAATCAAATCCGTCACAACAAACCCGAATTCTTCTGCGCCCGGTTCCGTTGCCAATTCTGCCTTCACAAGATCCATAATCGGAGCCTCCAGTAAGGTTACCAGTTTACACAGCAAACCACCGAGAATCAGTGCAACGCTCGGAACCACAAAACCGGCGGTACCGAACCAGAAACAAATCAGAAGAAGCAATACTGCCGCCAATACAATACCGTATGCCACAAGCTTTACCTTGTCCTTATTTGCACTGATTTCGTTCAATACATCAAAGGTCTCGCGAATATCCGGATCCTGGGTAACATCCCACAGCGCCGTATTAATCTCCTGCTCCAACTCTTCCGCCATGGAATCAATTTCATTGTTCACCTCCAGGCTGAATTCGTCATTCCACTCCTTTTTGATAACTTCCATTTCCTCATCAAAGAGTTTCTCGAATGCCCCTGCACCGAACTGCGTATCATATGCCTCTTCCAAATCCTCCAAAGAATCCACCGGATACTCGGAATACTTCTCTAACAAATCGGTCTCGATATCAGTCTTTACGGACGTAATAAACTCCGACGAGAAGAATTTGGACTCTTCCCCTTCAAAGCATGCAGCGTAAATATCATCAAACCCATTCGCCGCAAGGTCATCCAGACCGCTACGGAATCCGTCCACCACGCTGTCTACATTGATCTGCGGTTCTGTTCCGTTATACATGCAATCTACGCCTTCCGCAAGCAAGTCGTCAATAAACTCCACGGAAATACAATCCTCCAACAAACTGTTCCAGAACTCCGGATTCAGTTCATCGACCTGAGCTTCTTTTTCCAGCTCCTCCATCATAAGCGTGTGCAGATTCTCGGAAAGCTTTGCTTCCTTCACCATGGACTCGATTCCCTCCTGAGACGCTGCCTGGGATACACCCACCAAAGCACCGGCTCCCGGCCCCCATACAATCAGTCCCGGAACCAAAACTACGCTGAAAATAATACCGAAAATCATCAATACCAGCTTAAACGCACTATCTTTCTTTTTTCCTGCCATAGCTATCCCCTTTGTTTTCTTCCGTATTGAAGGCACTTACCACCCTCTGATTCCAGTATATCACAACTAACTTTTTTTGCAAGTCATTACGAACGGATACGAAAGGTTTTCGGTGCCACTTTATATACCAGCGCACATGCCACCACCGAGTACAATATACAAAATGCAATCGTACAAAGTCCGAACACAAACGTCGGCAATCGAAGCTTCATCATAACGAAGCAGGCAATGTAGGTTACCCACATAATAATCCCGTAGATTCCGCTTTTCAGCTCCGTTCCCGCATTATA
>JAZUBD010000408.1:0-3400 GCA_045638305.1 Lachnospiraceae bacterium | reverse complement strand
CCTCCGACTTAAGGTTTCCTCCGACATCTGTCCAAAGCTCTCCTTCACCGGAAACTCCAGCATTCCGGAATACAATTTCGTTTCACCGCTCTCCTTTAACTGACGTCGGAACTCCTCCTGAATGTTTCTTCCTTGTTCCGTTTCCCACACCGGAACAAGCATAAAATCACAACAATTCAGTACATTCCTTCCCGTCCTGTCAAAGGCTCCCACAGCTACAAAAAATGCCTCATATTCCGTATCCCATCTGTCATTTTGTAATAATGCCTTTATATCCTCCTTGGTCACACTGTCCAGATCCGTATACCACCGCACCGGACCGATACTGTCCATATGTTCCTCGCACTGTAGCAGATGTTGTAACGAAATCCGCCCTCCATCCTTCTCCTGCCGGACAAAATACAGCGCCTCCGACAATCCGTCTGTATAGATTCTCCCACAGCTCCCGAAAGGAAACAGCGAAAGATACAATACTTTTCCTTTTCTGCTCAATCGTTTCGCAATTTCACAGGAAAGAAGCTCTGCTTCACAGCCGCCCGCCGGGGAGAAAAATCCCAGTATCGGAATTCGTTTTTCAACCTCCTTCCGCTCACTCAAACGTCGCTCGATTTCCTTCACGGAACCGTAACGATATAACACCGAACTGTCTCCTCTGTCCCTACTGTCGCTCAACCGGAACAGCTTCACCTTCGTCCCCAGTGTCGCCTCTAATATTTCCTTTTCCAAGCCTTCCGATGCCACTACGGCATACACTCCGTCGGTTTTGATATAACCTCTTGCCTCCTCTGCCGTCGCAAATAAAACCGCACGATAGGGAAACGTACGACAAGCATTTAAATACAATGCCAACCGTCTTCCGTACTCCGGCATGTCATCGATAATTACAACCAGTTTTTCCAACGACACCCCTCTTTCGTCTTTTGATATTTAATTTGTGTGGGAAAAAGACCTTCGTTTGAAAGTCATTTGCTCGAATCGAGCTTCGATACCATCATCATAGACCCTTTTTCCCCCAAAGTCAACCGCTTTGGCGCAATTTAATATTTTTCGCCTTTTTCACCAAACTTTCTCCGATTTTTTGTGAAAATCGACGAATTTTTCCAACTCATAAATCAATATAAAATACGCCATTTCTACATGTTTGACGCACTTTTTTCTCCCAAAAGATTACAATTCCTATCTTTTCGGTATAATCCCCTTATCTATCGTCTATACTTACAATAAAATGAAAAAGGAAGGATGATTTATGATGTCGTCACCGTTTCGAAAAAAAAGGAAAATCGAAAATCCGCTTTTGAAGGAATTACATGCTACCCGCCTGGAACTGGAAACTGCCTACTCCGTTTTCGAAAATGCCGTAGACCCGGATCTGGTATCCAGCAGTATCTACCGCATCAATGCCGTACAGGAGCGGTACCAGTTTCTGTTAAAGCAAATAAAAAAGACCGAGGCAATGCTACAGTCTTCCTAATCTTCTCTAAACGATAAGGGCCGGGAATTTCCCATGGAAATTCTCAGCCCTCTTCTCATTATCTCTCGCAAACATCACGTAAACAGACGACCTACCGGCTTAACATCTTAATGATTTCTTTGAACTCCTTCCTCTCTCGGATCCCATCCAGTGTCTCGTCCGCCAACCATTTATCCCGCAAGATCTCCCGAAGCGGTCTGGAGTCCGCCGTATCATAGTCCACTCTTTTATGAACGACTTCACCCAACAACAAGCTTACCGTCGTTTCCTCCTCCGGACGATTATCAAAAGCAATTGCCGTTTCCGCAGACAGGCAAAGCGGTTCCCACGCTTCCTCCACGCGTCCCAGCTTCACCAGACATTTCGCGCGATTCAAATAATCATGTGCCCTACCCCAGGTATCATTTCTCGGTGCATCGTCCGTCATCAATCGCTCCAGTGCATCCACTTTTTCCAATACCGTAAGAGTCTCTTCTGTAGAAAGTAGCTCTCCGTATATCAAACCATTGATTGCGTCTAACAAAAGGTCATAGGTCGCCCTGATGTATTTTCTGGTATGGGGCAGTTTCTCTTCTTCCTCCAAAGCCCACCAGATGGCACGCTCTCTACACCATTCCATAGTCGGAAGTGTCTCGTAAATCTCCCTACCGATGGCCTTTCTTCCCATTTCACAATGTTGGAACGCTAACCGTGCTGTCGCCTCGGAACGGATCTCCACATTCGGACAATATTTCCGGATGCGCTCTCCCAATGCAACGATTTCTCCGTCATACTTTTCCATATTCTCTTTCCAGTCCGGAATATCCGCATCGTCGCTTCCTGCCACAAACAGTGCATACATCAAGAGATTTAACATCACATAATTGTTCGGAAATTCCGCCACGCCTTTTCTTGCAATGCGGATACACTCATCCACCGCACCATGGCTGATTGCCTTTTGAAATTCGGCGCGATACTCCTCCACCGCCTTCTGTTCCATCTCCTCATCCACTCCCAGCAGCTTATCCACCGATACCGCAAAGAAGCCGGCAATGGTCGGAATCAGCTCCATATCCGGGTAACAGGTACCGTTCTCCCAACGGGACACGGACTGGCAGGACACCCCCAACACCTCCGCAAACTCTTCTTGGGTAATCTCCCGTTCCTTTCGTAATTTCTTTATGATTTCTCCGATTTTTAATTTCATCTCTTTGTCCTCACTTTCTTGTTATGGAAAGCAGCGCTCTTTCTGATTGTATTGTACAAGAAATACGCCGCGGATACAATATCACGCAGAGAGAGTTTTTTTCACTATGAGAGTGATTTTTAAGCAACAAAAAACGCCGGATAAAGCAACCGACGTCAGTTTATTTGCAATACCAAAGAATCATCGGTGGGTGTGCCCCTTCCCACATTTCTTTTGACCCGGAGGGTGCGTAGCAGCACAATCTCTACTTCGATAATCCTTTGGTAAAAGCCTTTCTAGTATATGCATACTATATCATATTATTTCTTTTCTGTAAACCTCTTTATTCTTTCTCAATAGTTTCACAAGGTTCTTTGCACGTATCCGATAAAATGTCATCACGGAATTCTTCAATCCCTCATCCTCTGTCTTCAGCGCCAATCGAACAACCACATTTATGTTATAATTGGGAAGATGCTTTATCATAAACACCGTTCCTTCGTTTTTCATGTCTTTAACAATCATATCCGGCACAGTTATCGTCTCCTGCCCATATAAATCAAATAATTCCACGTCCTGTGGATGCCTCTCCCGTATATGCTTTATACGCTCTTCTGTTACAACAACCTCCGCTGTCTGTAACGTTCCAAACTCCATCTTAAGAGCTCTCTCATCTATTTCCCCAAGTACTTTTAGCTCCGCCACTATTTCTCCTCGTATCGTTCTTATAGAACACTGTCCACTAAGTCGGATCGTAGCCATGT
>JAZUBD010000407.1:0-1937 GCA_045638305.1 Lachnospiraceae bacterium | reverse complement strand
CCACGACCGAGCGGCTGTGCCGCGAGGTGTGTGGGGAAGCGCGGAGTGTGTCGCCTACACGCACTTACTTCATGCTGTCTTTTGCGCCTTGCTTTGTTGCCGCCGGTTCATATTGGATATCATATAAGTCGTGGTAAGATTCCAATTCCGCAGTGGTAATGGGCGGACGGTACATCATACCGGTAAGCTCCGTAGCAGAGCTGACCTGCATGGTATCAATATCCGGAAAGTCGTCCTCCATAGGAGAGGATGCTTCGAATACTTCTACAGTACGTTTTACGTTTTCACGCTGTTTTCTGCGGGCATTATTTAGCTTTTGAGGAGCGCTGTGAGTTTGTGTGCTGTCTTCCAAGTGAGACATGAGTTCACCGCCTTTCGGTTATTTTTGATAGTGTGTGTACCGGCGATGGTTCTCATTCCGAAGAACTTGTATAAAAAAATGGAAATCCGGAATACGGCAGAAGGGAAAGAAAAACAGCCCCGGTGCTTTGCATCAGGGCTGTTTGCTTTATATGCTGAAATAAAATGAATTATTCAACGATACGAATTTCTTTGATTTTCGGTTGATCTGCCTTGGCAACGGTACCGTTGCTATCCTGGACCGGTGTGGCTTTACAAATGGCGTCTACTACTTCGATACCACTTGCAACCTGACCGAAGGCTGCATAGGAACCGTCTAAATGCGGAGAGTCCTGATGCATGATGAAGAACTGGGAGCTGGCACTGTTCGGGTCGTTGGTGCGGGCCATAGAGATGACACCGCGGGTATGAGAAAGACTGTTTACAATACCGTTTGCCACAAACTCACCCTGAATCTTTTGCTCGGAGCCACCCATACCGGTACCCTGCGGATCACCGCCCTGTATCATAAAGCCGCTGATAATGCGGTGGAAGGTAACACCGTTGTAAAAATCGTCCTTTACAAGATTGATAAAGTTGGTAACGGTAACCGGAGCCAAATCCGCGTCTAAGGTAAGCGCGATGGTGCCGTAATTTTCGATTTCGATTTCCACCTTGTGTTTGCCGGAAAGAAGTCCTTCGGAGTCCCTGGTCAGCATGGAAGGGGTCAGTAGGGTAGGTTTGGTGGACAAAGCATCTTTGCCAAGTTCTCCGATGATACGTACATCCTTGATAACCGGCTGATTCTTTGCAGGAACCGTACCGTTGTTGTCCACAACCGGTGCAGAGGTACAAATGGTATCTACAATGTCCATGCCGTCCGTAACCCAGCCGAAAGCAGCATAATTACCGTCTAAGAAGGTAGAATCCTCATGTACAATGAAGAACTGGGAGCTGCCACTGTTCGGATCGGTGGCACGGGGCATAGAGATGACACCGCGGGTATGATTTAAGGTATTCGTAACACCGTTTGCGGCAAATTCTCCCTGAATATTCTGAGTAGAGCCACCCATACCGGTACCCTCAGGGTCACCGCCTTGCATCATAAAACCGTCCATAATACGATGGAAGGTAAGGCCATCGTAAAAATTATCATTTGCAAGATTGACAAAGTTAGTAACGGAAACAGGAGCTAAATCCGCATCCAGTGTAAGTGCGATGGTACCGTACTCTTCGATTTCGATTTCCACACCGTACTGACCGGACAGGAGTTCCTCAGACTGCTGCGTTAATAATGCAGTGTTGGTAATGTCGCCGTTGTTGTCGGAAACGTCATCCTTCTTACCGCAGCCGGAAACAGCCAGTACAACGGCAGACAGTAAAATGACCGATAAAAGTTTCTTTTTCATAACATCCTCCTAAAACTGTGCATGTTAGCACAAAGTACATATAGTATAACGCGCAAATGTGTTAAAAGTGTGTTGAAGGGAAAGAGAGCGCCGACCGAGCCGGCAGGCGAGACTTCGAACCCATCGGAGCACGGATGTGATTTGCACTTGACTAGGACAATAGCGCAAGACGGGGCGCACGAGGTCCGG
>JAZUBD010000406.1:0-2665 GCA_045638305.1 Lachnospiraceae bacterium | reverse complement strand
CGTGAGCCTCTTCTACCATGATTTCTAACGGATCAAAGCCCGGGTCTTTTCCTTGTTTGCCGGATGCATAGCGGGACCAAGGGAAATAATCGGACTCGTACATAGCATCACCAAACGGACGAACATGAACTACAACAGCATTCATATTACGTTCGCAGACCTCGTTAAACATTGTCTCGATATGCTTACGAAACTCTTTTTCGGTATAACCGGAGGATTTGAATTCCAAATAGGAAATCCATACTGCGCGGAATTCCTTTTCAGCCTCGGTATCATTTCCGAAACGACGAATCACAATATGAGAATTACCTGCGGCATCTGTGGCTGCAAAGGTATATTTTCCTTCCTTTAACGGAAGCGTTATGGAATCGGAAAAAGACGGCACATCCTTCCAAACAGCATCCTCTAAGGAGGCATATGCACCTTCTACATAACGAATATCAACCGAATGGGATGTGGTATCGTCTGTAGCGGTTAAGGTTACAAAATAGTAATCGTTTAACTTTTCTTCGCTGACAGTAAGCTCCGGTGCCGTGGTGTCGATATTTCTGATTTTAAAGGTAATAAGGGACTCTTCCCCTTTTTCGTTTAGCGCAAAAACAGAATAATATCCGTTTTCCGTAACCGTAAAGGATGCCTCTCCGGCTTTGTTTGCTTTGAGTACAATACCGTTTTTTTCGTAATCGGTAAAATGTCTGCTGTATGCAACACGTTTGTTCGTATACTTAAACATGGTAAGCTCTGTGGAACTCTTTACCGATACCTTGATTTCCAAGGACTGACTCGGAGTCGTCTTGTCGTAATCGACGGAAAGCTGTAAGGCTGCGGCATTTGCCGGTGTCAGATGCGGTAAGGCAAAGCCCAGTAATACCACAAGGACAAGTAACAGTGTCCATTTAATACGCTTAAAAAATCTCATATAATCTCTCCTATCTTGTTATACGTTTGGGCGGATATATTTCAAAAATCTCGGTTACGGTATCAAATATAGCTTTTGCAGCTTTTTCTTGATAGGAGGAACTCTTGATTTTCTCAAAATCCTTATTGTTAGTTATAAATCCACACTCCACTAAAACCGCAGGAACGGTATTGTTATGTATGACAATAAATTTGTCCGTTAGGACTCCATTGTTTTTGGTTCCCCAGGCATTTGACAGTCGGTTGCAGATTTCAGTCGCCAAAATGGAACTTCGCAAGCCGGATTCCGTAATGGCATTGTTTGATTTGGAATAATAGACGCTTGTACCGTTTACGGAGGAATTGGAATGGGCGTTTACGTGGAAACTGATAAATAAATCGGCGCCTACGGTAGCCGCAAACGCTGCTCTGGTCTCGAGCGCAATTTTTGTGTCCGTGGTACGGGTAAAGTATACTTTGATATCGGAATCCTTAAAATACTCTTTTGCGTAAATGTTGATTACGTTGTAGTTGACGTTTTTTTCATAAACACTTCCGCGTAAGGTACCCGGATCAATACCGCCGTGCCCTGCATCCAGAACGATTATTTTGTCGTAAATCTCCTTGGGGTCTCCAATCTTAACAGCCAGGAAATCATCTGCCACCGTAAACTGATAGCCTTGAATTTTCGTAGTGTTAAAGGTAAGTACCGTAGTGTCGTTTGCTACCTTATAGCTAAATTGGACATTCTTTAAAGTAGTTACCGGATTATAATAATCCTGCTCCGAAAGAAAATGCATATGGTTGCCCGGAATGGCTATGGTAAAGCGATTCTTTCCATATTCGTCGTTATCGGTTATGGCACTTTTGGCGATATTTTCCGGTAGTTTTATTACGAAATGGTATCTGGTAAAAACTGCATCCGGTAAATACTCCGATAAGTCTTCTCCTTCAAATATATCCGTATAATTCGATTCGTTATCCGGTTCAGGGGAAGTACTATCACTTTGCTCCGTAAAACGTAGATAGTCTTCATACATACCGTTACTGTCCGTAAAATGAACGACACAGCCGTCCGGTGCGGAATAGGTATAGTACTGTAATTCCCGGTTTTTAATAATAAGAATCTTAATTGTGTCGGTGCCGCTGATATAAAAATAATTTAAAAATGAAGCTTCCGGATTGAAATTTACCTTTCCGTTGTAGGGATTATGAACGCCGGAAATTGTTAGTTCCAGTATGTCTTCTTTGTCGGTAAATTGCAGTTGATTGCTATCCACTCCTTTTATATACAGGGCATCCGAATTAATGCAGGAATAAGCGGAAATCGCCTCCGGTACACGACAATCCCGTTGGGTAAAGTACTCCGTAATCTGCTCATGCGTTTTGTAAGTAAACAGACAAGAGCCGTAAGACGCGGAATCCGGCAATAACTCTGCTAGTGTATCCTGCTCTGCGGAAGCATTTGTATCAGAAGGATTTGCAGTACCGGTGTTCGGCGTAGGAAGATCTCCTGTTACCTGAAAAACTTCGGTTGTAATATCATAAGAAACGGTATATCCCAAAGCCTCCAGCACAAAGGCTACAGGAACATATACATTCGGGCCGGATGCCTCCGGCGGAGTAATCAGACGAGGAACCGTGGGTAAAATATAGGCTTCTTCATCAATATAGGCCACCGGACTGTCCAAAACCAGACGAACCATACGCTCTCCTGTCTTAAACAGAATCAGTCCACTACCCTCTGCATAGGCATAGGAAGCAAGGC
>JAZUBD010000405.1:0-3391 GCA_045638305.1 Lachnospiraceae bacterium | reverse complement strand
TTTTACGCAAAGGATGTTGCGCTTACCGATGCAGAGTTGGTTTGCGGTGTGGGGGAAATGAATGTAGGCGGTACCTTCAACGGGGATACGACCGCGGACTGCGGAGTGGGAGCCATGGAACTGCGGGTGCATGGTGAACAGGAGGAATATCGGGGAGAGCTCAACTGCGGATTGGGTGAAATCGAGTTCGGTAATATTAATATCGAAGGAAGCGGAAAACAAAATCACGGAACATCTTCGGCGGAACGTCGGATGGATATAAAATGCGGCATCGGAGAAGTGGATGTTCACTTCTACAAGTAAGAAAAAGAGAGAGGAGATAAATGTATGGAGATGCAGAATAAGAAATTAACAAAGTCAAGAAATGACAGAAAGTTGTGTGGTGTGTGCGGAGGCTTCGCAGAGTATCTGAACCTGGACCCGACGGTGGTTCGTTTAATCTGGGTGCTGCTGTCGCTTTGTGCAGGCGGCGGATTAATCGCTTATATCATTGCAGCATTAATTATGCCGGATGAGGTATAATACAAAGAGATAAAAGGGAACCGCCGGGGATTTCCATAGTAAAAAGGGACGGCGGTTCCCTTTTTTTATGTTTATGTAAATAAGTAACTGAAAAAAGTTTATAAAACCAATAGTTGACAAATACAACTATATATTGTATGATGAATAAAAATGTGGAAGGAGAAGATATGGAATGGATGCTGTTAAACAGTTTCGCGAATATACAAGACAGTTGGAGTGTCATTTGGGATATATGAATCAAGCAGATTGCTGTTGTTGCGGGGTAAGTCAGACGCAGTGTTTTTTGATTGTGGAAATCGGAAGAAAGCCGGGGATTTCTGTGAAAGAATTGGCAGAGATACTTCGTTCGGATAAAAGTAGTATCAGTCGCTCGGTGGAGGAATTGGTACAGAAAGGTTTTGTAGAACGGAATCCGTCGAAGGAAGACAGGCGTTATGTAGAATTGCGTTTGTTGCAAAAGGGACAGGAACGGTTTGAGAAAATCGAGCATGACATGTACCTGAAATTTAAGGATGTGTGGGAGCGGATTCCGGAGGAAAAGCGCGGACAGGTATTGGAATCCTTGCAGTTGTATAATGAGGCCTGCATGGTAGCAGAGAAGATGTAGAGGAGGACGAAGTAATGATGAGTCATGTAGATAAGGCTGAAAACTATTTCGCACAGAAATATCATTGTTCTCAGGCAGTATTGGCAGCATTTGCGGATGATTTGGGCTTAACAGAGGAACAGGCTTTAAAATTAGGAGGATGCTTTGGTGCCGGTATGTGCAAGGGTGAGGTTTGCGGAGCCTGTGTCGGGGCATTAATGGTATTGGGACTGAAGTATGGTCAATGTAAAATTGAGGATTTAGAGAGTAGAAGAAAGACTAATAAGGTAACAGAACTTTTTCTTGATGAGTTCAGTCAGGTAAATGGGTCATATTTATGTAAAGAGTTATTGGGATGTGATTTAGCTACGGAAACCGGACGTAAGCATGCAAGGGAGCATGCTCTGTTTACGGAGTTTTGTCCGAAAATGGTCGTATCTGCGGTGGAACTCATAGAAAAACTTATGTGTGAGTAAACTCTTTTATGAAGAAATACGGTAGAAAATGAAAGAAATCATTTATGAAATGAACTGCCTTTTGCGCTATAGAACAAAGGGCAGTTTTTTTTGACAAAGCCTTGTACTTTTTTTTAAGGTGTGTTATGCTAGAAAGTGGGTTAAACTTAAAATTAATTTTTGCCTGATCAGAAAGGGAATTGTTATGAAGAAATTAATCGATATGATAGCGGAAGACATAAAGGACGCGTTTTTAGCTTGCGGATATGAAGAAAAGTACGGTATGGTATCCTTGTCCAATCGTCCGGATTTGTGCCAGTACCAGTGTAACGGCGCCATGGCTGCGGCAAAGCAGTACAAGGTGGCTCCGATTGAGATTGCAAAGGCAGTGGTAGAACAGCTTTCCGACAGCGAGACGATTGCGGAAGTGTCTGCGGTAATGCCGGGATTTATCAATATCAAGGTGGACAATGAGTTCCTTGCGGCATATTTGCAGGAGATGACGGAGCAGGAAAGCTACGGCTTCGAGAAGGCAAAGAATCCGTTGACCATTATTGTGGATTACGGCGGACCGAACGTGGCAAAGCCGCTTCATATCGGACATTTGCGTTCCGCGGTTATCGGTGAGAGTATTAAGCGTATTTGTCGATTCGCGGGACATAAGGTTCTGGGCGATGTACATTTGGGAGATTTGGGATTGCAGATGGGTCTTGTAATCGAGGGGGTACGTTTACGTAATCCGGAGCTTCCTTATTTCGATGAGAGTTTCACCGGTGAGTATCCGACGGAGCCGCCGTTTACCCTTTCGGAGCTTGAGCAGATTTATCCGGAGGCTTCCGCACGTTCCAAGCAAGATGAAACCTTTAAAGAGCAGGCACAGCGTACGACCCTTGAGTTCCAGCAGGGAAAGCGCGGTTATGTGGCATTGTGGCAGCACATTATGAATGTGTCCGTGCCGGATTTAAAGAGAAACTACGAGAATTTGAATATTTCCTTTGACCTTTGGAAGGGAGAGAGCGACGTACAGCCGTATATCCCGGACATGGTGCAGGATTTGATTGACAAGGGACTGGCTTACGAGAGCCAGGGTGCGATGGTAGTAGATGTACAGGAAGAGAGCGATACGAAGGAGATTCCGCCGTGTATCGTGCGTAAGTCCGACGGCGCGGCACTTTACGCTACCTCCGATTTGGCAACTATCGTAGAGCGTGAGAAGCTGTATGAGCCGAACCGCTACATTTACCTGGCGGATAAGCGTCAGGAGATGCATTTTACCCAGGTATTCCGTACCGCCAAGAAGGCCGGCATTGTGGAGCAGGAGAAGGACATTATGTTCCTTGGGTTCGGTACCATGAACGGCAAGGACGGCAAGCCGTTTAAGACCCGTGATGGTGGTGTTATGAGACTGGAAACATTGATTGCGGATATCAATGAACAGATGTACCAGAAAATTATGGAACGTGGGGAACAGTCTGAAGAAGAAGCAAGAGCAACTGCGAAAATCGTGGGACTTTCTGCTGTAAAATATGGTGACTTATCAAACCAGGCTTCTAAAGATTATATCTTCGATATTGACAGATTTACATCTTCAGAAGGAGATACCGGCCCATACATTCTTTATACAATTGCCCGTATCAAATCAATTTTAAGAAAATACGAAGAATTAAAAGGTGGTATTTCAGATCTTGCCATTGGTGAAGCAACCAATGATGGTGAAAAAGCACTGATGCTGGAACTTACAAAATTCAATGCCATGATGGAAAATGCATGTGCAGAGCATGCACCACATAAGGTATGTGCATTCATCTATGATCTGGCAAATGCATTT
>JAZUBD010000404.1:0-5207 GCA_045638305.1 Lachnospiraceae bacterium | reverse complement strand
GGTACAGAGGAGTTGTTAAAGGATATTTGGGAAAACATCGATAAGATGCCGTATGTTCTGTTTACGGGAAATAATGTACTTGGTATTTTTGTTGTTAACAATGAAACGGTTCCGGATATAGAGCATATGTATTTTGAATGCGCTTGTGAAGAGACGGTAAGAATTGCGGAAGAGATACGGGAACGTTTTTATCGGTTGAATTCGGGCGTGTGAATAGAACGGAGGTAACTAATTTGAGAATTGTAGATTTTGATAGGAGTCATGTAGAACCAGCATTGCAGGTTGCAAAGGATAATTATTTTGAAGAACGGGGAGAGGTTCCGTTCCTGCCGGAGATAGAGGCGGTTCCCAATCTGGAGTACTTTGCCGGCAACGGACTTGGTGTAGCGGCATTGGAAGGGAATCGTCTGATAGGTTTTTTGTGTTGCTATGAGCCGTGGGACAATGCCTTTGATTCCATGGCAAAAGGAACGTTCTCACCGATTCATGCGCATGGTGCAGTCAAAGAAAACAGACAGATGATATATAAAAGGATGTATCAATATGCGGCAGAAAAATGGGTGAAGCATAAGATTACATATCATGCAATTGCACATTATGCGCACGATACCGAGGCGCTGGAGACTTTCTTTATATACGGTTTTGGTCTGCGTTGTATGGATGCAATCCGGCCGATGCAGAAGATAGAGTGTAAACCGTGTGAAGGGATCCGCTTTGATGAGCTTATGAAAGAAAACGTAAGTCAAATCAGAGAATTACGTAAACTGCAGTCGGAACATATGGGATACAGTCCGTGTTTTATGTATTCTACGGAACGGGAATTCAGAGACTGGTTAGAGAGAGCAGAAAAACGGGATTCCAGATTGTTTATTGCAAAGGAACAGGATAAAGTAATGGCTTTCGTTGAAATCACAAGTACAGGCGAGAACTTTGCAACGGAAGACGAGACGATGCGCAGTATATGTGGAGCTTACTGCCTGCCGGAGTATCGCGGAAGAGACATATATCCGAATTTGTTGAATTATGCAATCGGCAAGCTGGCAGGAGAAGGATATAAACTGTTGGGTGTGGATTTCGAGAGCTTTAATCCTACTGCTTACGGGTTCTGGTTGAAGTATTTTACTGCTTATACGAAGAGCGTGGTCCGAAGAATTGATGAATGTGCATTACGGGCAGAATGATACGTTAGAATATTGAAAAAATGCATGAGATTGAAGTCTCATGCATTTTTTGTTTAAGAAATGAGAAGTTCTTCCGCAAGGTACTGTATTGCGGAACCATAGATTCCGAGTTCTTTGGCCAGAGCAGTCAGTTTTTCATATGTGCCTTTAAGTATTTCATCAACAGGGCTGTCTGCTGTTTCGACAATTGTCAGTTCTCGGCAGATGGCGTCAAATGCAGTTTGTTGTTCTGCACTAAGACGGGAATCTCCTAACTTTTGAAGTTCGCCTTTTAAGTAAAACAGCAGAATGTTTATTTTCCATACGCGGGCTTGAGAACTCTTTTCCGGAGAAGAGGAAGGCGATTCTGCTTCGGAGTATGCCGGAGTAAGTGTTGTAGATAAAAGCCGGAAAAATTCTGTTGTTTCATTTATGCTTTCCCGGAAAGTAAGGATACTGTCAAACAACTGTTTATGAGATGGTGTACGGAGTACATCGATGTCAGCTGTGGCGTGGATAATATCCAATCGGAACCTGCAATCTTCCAACACGGAAAGTGTAATGTCATCCGATGAAAGTATATCTGTGATTCTTATGATTTCATCGGCAAGATAGGTATAAGGATATTCCTTGTTACCGGTCAGTACGGAAGCTGCTGATTTTCCTTTTTCGATTGCTGTTTGGAGCAGTTGCTTTGCATTTTCCTGCATATCGGAGAAAATGAGCGTAACCAGTTCTTTATAAAAGGCCACAAGTTTGTCTACATTCACTTCCGCGTCTTTTGCAAAACGGCGGTAACAGTCGCAGACCGGACGGAAATCTTCCCGGTGTGAGGGTTGTGCTCTGGAGACGGTTAATCCTACCTGCAGGGATAGTACATAAGAGCGAAATGTGGTGTCTTCCATGGTTCTCATAAGGAGAAAACGATTGGATATTTCGTCAGGGCATTGGGTCATATCGGTGATACGGCTGAGGATTGTCTGCAAGTCGTTTGCGATTGTCTCAGTCCTATCGGCGACAGAATCCCAAAATGCAGAATATACTGCATCGGCGGCCAGTCTGCTTTTTCTGGCAGAAAGGGCGGTTTCTTTGGTCCGGACAATGAGGGCATTCAGCTCTTTCATAATCTGTTCCGTGTTTTTTGAGTATGTCATAATGAAGTCTCCTCTCGGTTTTTTGTTAAGGTCCGGTGAAAGATGATACGTCCTGTATTTTGAGGGGGAGACGCCCATAATCGACTGAAAACTTCGGGTGAATCCTTCATGGGATTCGTACCCGTATTTGAGTGCAATTTCAAGAATGGTGGCATCGGTTGCTGCGAGCTCTCTTGCTGCAAGGGTAATCTTTCGTCTCGCAACATAGTGCATTACGCTGTCGCCCACAATTTCCCGAAACATACGCTGGTAATAGTGCTTGGAAAAGTGAATATCACCTGCCAAAGTTTCTATCGTCAGTTTTTCTAAAATGTTCGTCTCAATCGTAACAAGGGAACGAAGGATAGGTTCGTTTTTGTTCATCTTGTTCACCTCCTTGTATGGAGAATACATGATTTACACGGATGTTTCTTGACCGAAAGTGCTCAAAAAAGAATCAGGCTGCCAATTGGCAGCCCGCAGTTATTATGTATCTTAGATTATGAATTACCAGATTCGATAATTTCCGCTTAATGCTAAAAAAGCAAACATGTATAAACAGTTATCGTAATAACGCCACTGTCCGGTATTCATCGGCATGTTCCAGAATCTCTCTACCCATTCTTTGCTGTATTCGGTCTCACCGGCCAATACGGATTGTGCTACCGTTGCAGGGATTCCCAAATTATATACCGGCTCTTCATTCACTAAAGTACCGTCAATCTCCCACAGCTGGTAATGGCCTTTCCGTCCATATTCAGCAAGGTATCTTTGTATATTCTTGGCAGCAGCGCAATGACCTGCATCGATGCCAAACCATTCATAATCCAGACCGATATTTGCTACGGTACGGTAAGCATCGCTAAAGAATACATCATGTCTTGTCGGCATCCACGGGAATTCCCTGCTCATGGGAGAACCGTCAAATTCTGCATATTCTGCACTAAAGCCTGTTACCGGATGACATGCATTTTTCAGGTGTTCACGGCTAACTTCAGCAGCCTTTTTCCAGAAGGCTCTGTCTTCTTCATTTGCCCAGAGTGCAAACAACTCATAGAAATGCGGTACATGATAGGAAGGATCTGTGAAATCCATACCGGGGACGAATAAAATCTGATGGTTTTCCAGATTCCACATCGGTAACTCGCCGGGACCTCCCTGACCGTTATGTAAGCATGCACTTAAGATGTCTTTTGCCTGTTGAGAATAGTTATAGATTCCTTCTCCGTCGCCCCAACGGTGGGAAGCAAAGAACAGCGACATTGCAAAAAACTCTTCGCCGTCGGATGCCGGACCGTCAGCGTTTCTCGTTCCGTCGGTCTTGCAACTCCATGCAAAGAAACCACCGTTTCTTCCGGACGGCATATACATGTAAGTTTTTGCCCATTTCCAAAGCCGGTCGAATTCTTCCTTCATATCTAATTGCACACAGTACATCATACCGTAAGACATGCCCTCTGTACGCACGTCGTTACTTCCGATGTCCATGATATATCCCATATCTTCTCCTACGGGATAAAAGACCTGCTTGTCTTCTCCTCCGTAGAAGAAATGCTGCTTGATTTCTTCCAGACGTTTTTCTACAGCAGCTTCTTCGATTCCTATCTCTGTAAATACATTACGATATGTTTTTCTCTCCATAGAAACCTCCAGGATATATAGTAAAGTAATAATCACTTAATAACATTAACATATTATCATAGTTTGTGATCATATTAAAGTAAAGATTTCGTACTTTTCATGTGTTATCTTTTCCTGCATACTAAAGTTTCTTTCAGGTGAATATACTGTTCTACAAACAGCAGGCAGGGCTTTTATGCGTGTTTTGGCAGGTTTTTCGGATTACATACTTCCGTTAGTGCTTTTACTAATTCTTTCGATTGCTTTGATGAAAAAGCGGCCGGTCTATGATGAGTTTACGGAAGGGGCAAAGGACGGTTTTCAAGTGGTGTTGGGGATTCTGCCGACGCTCATCGGGCTGATGGTGGCAGTAGGGGTGCTGCGTGCGTCCGGCGCATTGGATGCGCTTTGTCATCTGCTACAGCCGGTAACGGATTTTCTGCATTTTCCATCGGAGCTACTGCCGCTTGTGGTAGTGAAGGCGTTTTCTTCTTCTGCAGCGACCGGATTGCTTCTGGATATCTTTGAGACCTATGGTCCTGACTCATATCCGGGAGAGCTTGCGTCGGTGATCTTAAGCTGTACAGAGACAATTTTTTATACGATGTCGGTGTACTTTTTGACCGCGAAAGTTACGAAGACGCGGTATACACTGGCTGGCGCACTGTTCGCCACGGTGGTGGGAATTGTTGTGAGTTGTATCTTGGTATAATCTTGTTTTTCCTTGTCTGATGTGGTATTTTAGCAGTAAATTATTATCCGGAAAGGCATGGTTTACCATATGAATATCGTATTTATCAGACACGGCGACCCGGACTACACGATTGATTCCCTGACAGAGAAGGGTGTGCGTGAAGCGGAGTTATTGCGTGTGCGTGTGAATAAAGTAGAGGATGCGGAGTACTTTACTTCGCCGCTCGGACGTGCAAGACGCACGGCAGAGATTGCGCTGCAGGACAAGCAGGTAACGCCTCAAGTTTTGGATTGGATGCAGGAGTTTTATCATCCGGTGGACGACCCGTGGACGGGAAAGAACCGCATTCCGTGGGATTTTATGCCGGCAAAGTGGACAACAATCCCGGAGCTTTATGATAAAGATGAGTGGTACAAGACCGACTTGATGAAGAGTGGGGAGGTACCGGAGAAATACGAATGGGTGACGAAGAACTTTGATGCACTCTTAGAGAAATACGGGTATTTCCGACAGGATGGATATTACATGGCAGAACCGGGCAGTGACAAGACCATCGTTATCTTCTGTCATCTGGGTGTGCAGTTCTTATTGGTCGGGTAT
>JAZUBD010000403.1:0-1486 GCA_045638305.1 Lachnospiraceae bacterium | reverse complement strand
TCAAGCATGATGACGGAATCATAGTAGCTGAGTGCACCCGGGTTCAATTCCTTATAGTCACCTGCACGGCCGTGGATTGCAAGGAACTCTTCGGTCTTCTCGTCGGTCGTCCAGATGGAGGACAGACAGGTCGTCTCGGTCGTCATATCATCCACGCCGATACGGAAATCCATGCTCAGGTTCTTCACGCCCGGTCCTACGAATTCCATGACGCAGTTCTTTACGAAACCATTGCCGAAGGTTGCACCGATCAGCGCCAATGCCACGTCCTGCGGACCGACACCGCGTTTTACATCGCCGGTCAGATATACTGCAACTACCTTCGGAAGATTGATGTCATAAGTCTTGTTCAGGAGCTGCTTTGCCAGTTCGCCGCCGCCCTCACCGATTGCCATGGTACCGAGTGCACCGTAACGGGTATGACTGTCAGAACCTAAAATCATATTTCCGCAGCCTGCCAGCATCTCGCGGGCAAACTGATGGATTACTGCCTGATGCGGCGGAACATATACGCCGCCGTATTTCTTCGCACAACTAAGACCAAACATGTGGTCATCCTCGTTAATCGTACCGCCTACCGCACAGAGACTGTTGTGACAGTTGGTCAGGACATACGGAATCGGGAACTTCTCCAGTCCGCTCGCACGTGCGGTCTGAATGATGCCGACGAAGGTAATGTCGTGGGACGTAATCTTATCAAATTTAATTTTGAGTTTCTTTGCATCGCCGGAGGTATTGTGCGCCTGCAGGATACCATATGCCATAGTATTCTTGCGTGCCGCTTCTTCAAGACCCTGTATCTTTACGTCTTCTGCTCCGTTATCCCCAAGCAGTGCAAGCGCTTCGCCTTCGGCTACCGCTTCTTTCCACTCGGTTCCGTTTACCAAATACATACCTTTGTCAATTAACTGCATGATAATTTCACCTTTCTATCTCAAACAACCACTGCCGTTACAGTGCTGTCTGTATTTTCTCTTTTTGATTACAGCCCAAGATACTCGAGGATACCTTTTGCCGCCTTTTTTCCTGCTCCCATTGCAAGGATTACGGTTGCTGCTCCTGTTACCGCATCTCCGCCGGCATATACACCGGCCTTAGAGGTCGCACCGGTCTCTTCTTCCGCTACGATACAGCGTCTGCGGTTAATCTCAAGACCTGCCGTCGTAGAAGAAATCAACGGATTCGGACTGGTACCGAGGGACATAATTACCGTGTCCGCTTCGATGTCAAATTCCGAACCTGCCTTCTCTACCGGGCTTCTTCTTCCGGTTGCGTCCGGTTCACCAAGCTCCATCTCTACACAGCGGATAGCGCTGACCCAGCCGTTCTCATCCACAAGTATTTCTTTCGGGTTGGTCAAAAGTGCAAAATGAATGCCTTCCTCCTTCGCATGATGCACCTCTTCCACACGTGCCGGAAGCTCAGCTTCGCTGCGGCGGTAGATAATCGTTACTTCCGCGCCGAGACGCAGAGCAGTACGGGCAGC
>JAZUBD010000402.1:0-5447 GCA_045638305.1 Lachnospiraceae bacterium | reverse complement strand
CTCAATGGTTACCTGTCCGGTTGCATGCTTTACATTCTGAATGGTATACTCGGTCGGATTGTTGTTTCCGAAGGAGAAGGTTCCCACGGTCTGACCGTTGATTACCAAATCCACCTTTGCGGTCTTGGAATTGTTGGATGCACCGCGAAGGGTAAAGCTGTGGGTATCGTATGCAAAGTACTGGGAGAAGGAAACCTTATCGTTGTTGGCATACAATGCCACACCGTTGAACGGATTATTGGTATTTCCTGTGTACTGACCGCTCTTGGTCATAGACTCACACTGTACCTCATTGGTCTGTGCCCCGGCAGCTCCGCCGTTGTTTCCGGTATTGTTATTTCCGTTATTGTTTCCAGTATTATTATTCCAGTCGTTGTTGCCCCAGTTGTTGCCCCAATTGTTATTGTTGTTATTATTTCCGTTGTTGCCGGTATTATTGTTTCCGGTAACTGCGGAAATGGACAAATAGTCCGCATAGCAATCCCAGCTGCCGTCGTCGGTGGTTACCACCAACTGAACCGTCTGATTACCGGTTCCGTGGGACACGTTCTTGATAGTTGCTTCGGTTGCCTGCGTACCGGTAAAGCTAAAGGTTCCTTTCGTCTGTCCGCCGATTACCAAATCCACTTTTGCGGTATTGGAACCGTTAGATGCTCCGCGTAACGTAAAGTCGCCGGTTCCCGTGGTAAAGTTCTGGGTGAAGGAAACCGCATCGTTATTTGCGTATAACGCCACACCGTTAAACGGATTTCCGACATTTCCGGTGTACTGGCCGCTCTTGGTCATATTCTCGCATTGAACTACTGTAGCATTTCCCGTAGCACCACCATTTCCGGTATTTCCGTTGTTACCATTATTTCCGATGTTTCCGTTATTGCCGGAATTATTACCCCCAGAGGTATTTCCGCCGCCGGTAAAGCCCGCATTACGATATGCCTCTAACATACGATAATAAGCACTCTTCGGCTGACCCAGGGAGGAGAACAAAAGCGGTCTCTCTCCGCGAATCCAGGTCACATCATCGGAAAGTCCCCAAACAGTAATACCGGTAATCTTCGCACCGTTCTTCTTTAATGCAAGTAAGTTAGTCATAATCTGATACAGGTACTCTGCCTGATCGGTATCTCCCTTGTTTACCACGTCAAGCTCCGTAATCTGTACCTCAAAACCTGCATTTAAAAACGCCTTTACCGCATCCGTATAGTAGGATACGCTCGGATAGTTGGTATTCAGGTGAGACTGCATGCCCACACCGTCGCATACTTTTCCGTTAGAGTTAATGAAATTCACCATGGTGATGATATCATTTACTTCCATATAGGTATTGTAGTCATTATAAAACAGGCTTACGGAATTGCCCTTTCCGAAATACTCCAGACGCTCATGGGCATACCGGAATGCATTCTTTACAAAGGACGGATAATTGTTTACGTTGCCGTAAATGGACAACCAGCCGCAGCTCGTCGCATGCTGATACTCGTTTACCACATCCCATGCATACACCACATCGCCGTACGGGCTGTTGTACACATGATCAATTACGGACTTCACATAAAACTCCATGCGCGCATCCATCTGTGCCTGGGATACATAGCCGTTATTGCCGGAATATCCGTTTCTGAAGAACCAATCCGGGGTCTGGCTGTGCCATACCAGCGTATGGGCACGCATCTTCAAACCGTTTTCATGACAAATCTTCATTACTTCATCTACTGTATTAAAATTGATTCTCGGAACATAATTCTCCGTCATGGAAGACGGAATATAATATCCCAATCTCCTCGCTTCATCCTTGGAAATCAGATTCGCGGAGTAGCCTAACATGGCATCCGGCTTCATCTCGTTCTCCAGCGTAATACTGTTATACTGAGACTTCACATGCGCCAGCGTGTTTGCGTTCCGCAACTGATTTAAGTTGATACAGGTTCCGGAATACCCGAAAGCGGAACCGTATGTATTCAACAACGTATCTTCTGCCGCTTCCGCACGATGATTCGGAACCAGCAGTGTGCCCACCAGCAGTGCCGCTGTAAGGACAGAACTTACCCACTTCTTAAACTTCTTTTTCATTTTTTATAAACCTCCAAAATAGTAACAAAAATTCATTCCCCTTTTATATGTCAACCTTGATTTCAGCCCTGTTTACCTCCTTTCCGTATAAATTTATCAATTTCGACATATAATTAGTTACATTCCAATTATACCACATTATTTTCTGCAAGTGTATACGACCTATGTACTATTCTGTAAGGTTTTTACACAAAAGAAGAGACACAGCTGCTATTTTCTCAACTGTGTCTCCGATTCAATCATATCAAGTATTACAATGTAATCTTATCCAATGCCTGCTGTAAGTCTGCAATCAAATCATCCACATTTTCGATACCTACAGACAAACGGATGAGGTCGGTTGCTACACCTGCTTCCTCTAACTGCTCGTCGGTGAGCTGACGGTGAGTGTGGCTTGCCGGGTGAAGCAGACAAGTCTTTGCATCTGCAACATGCGTCTCAATGGAAGCAAATTTCAGAGAATCCATAAACTGAATCGCGGTCGCTCTTCCGCCCTTTACACCAAAAGCAAGTACGCCGCAGGTACCCTTCGGACAATACTTCTTTGCAAGCTCGTGATACTCGTCGCCTTCCAGGTCTGCATAATGTACCCATGCTACCTTCTCCTGGGACTTTAAGAACTTTGCCACAGCCAGCGCATTCTGACAATGACGCTCCATACGAAGATGCAGGGACTCTAAGCCCATATTTAAGTAAAATGCATTCTGCGGAGACTGAATGGAACCGAAATCTCTCATGAGCTGTGCGGTAGCCTTGGTAATGTAAGCTCCCTTACCGAAACGCTCCGCATAGGTAATTCCGTGATAGGAATCGTCCGGCGTGGTCAGTCCCGGGAACTTCTCTTTATTTGCCATCCAGTCAAAATTACCGCTGTCTACGATACAGCCGCCTACAGATACACCGTGACCGTCCATGTACTTCGTAGTGGAATGGGTAACGATATCTGCGCCCCACTCAAACGGTCTGCAGTTTACCGGTGTGGCAAAGGTATTATCCACAATAAGCGGTACACCGTGGTCATGTGCCAACTTTGCAAACTTTTCAAAATCAAAAATACCTACCGTCGGATTGGTAATGGTCTCACCGAATACCGCCTTGGTGTTCGGCTTAAAGTACTTCTCAAGCTCCTCTGCCGGCAACGTCTGATCAACAAAGGTACACTCGATGCCCATCTTCTTCATAGACACACCGAACAGGTTGTAGGTGCCGCCGTAAATGGAGGAAGAAGCGATAAAATGGTCGCCTGCCTCACAAATATTGAAAATCGCATAAAAGTTTGCCGCCTGACCGGAGGAAGTCAGCATTGCACCGACACCGCCCTCCATGGCACAAATCTTTGCCGCAACTGCATCATTGGTCGGGTTCTGCAGTCTCGTATAGAAATATCCCTCCGCCTCTAAGTCAAACAGCTTACCCATCTGCTCGCTGGTGTCATACTTAAAGGTAGTGCTCTGGTAAATCGGGAGCTGTCTCGGCTCTCCCTGGCCCGGCTTCCAACCCTCGTGGATACATTTGGTTTCAATATTAGAGTTCATAAAAATCTCCTTTCTGTAAGGCGCACGGCCTATTATGTACTGTTTCGATGCTCTTAGTATACAACAAGATACTTATATTGGAAAATACATAAAACAAGTGCGTTGTTATAGTAAAAAACTATTCCAACGCACAGTTTAGCATAAATCTGTATTTCTGTAAAGATTTACCTCCCCACATACCCCTTCAAATACTCCACATACGCCGCTCCATACCGGCTCAGCGGCATTTCCTTCTGCATAATAATTCCTATCTGCATGGACTCGTCCACCGCCAAAGGCTTAGCAATAATGTTCTCGCCGTTTAACTCTTTGCTCAACATACCGGTGCTGACGGTGTATCCGTTCAGTCGCACAATCAGGTTTGAAAGGGTAGCACGGTCTTTTACCCGGACATTTTTGCTCCGGTCCAGAGTACTTAGGATTTCCTCCGAAAAGTAGAAGGAATTATACTCGCCCTGCTCGAAGGAAAGGTAAGGGTACTCCTCCAGTTCCTCTAAGGTAATCACATCTTTTTTCGCCAAAGGATGATCCGTACAAATGGACACGTGCGGCTTGGCTGTCACCAAAGGCTCAAATTTCAGTCCGTTTTGTTTCAGCAGCTTTAATATCACTTCCTCGTTTTTCGAGGAGGTATATAGGATACCGATTTCACTCTTTAACCGGCTTACATCCTCGATAATCTCATAGGTTTGGGTCTCACGAAGGGTAAAATCGTACCGGTCCTCACCGAACTCCCGGATGACCGCCGCAAAGGCATCCACCGCAAAAGAATAATGCTGGCAGGACACGGAAAACCGCGGCCTCTGCTCTTTTTTGTGCAGAAACTTTTCCTCCAAAAGACTGGTCTGCTCCAATACCTGTCTGGCATAAGACAGGAACAGTTCTCCTTCATTGGATACCGCCACACCCTTATTGGTTCGATGAAAAATCGTAATCTGCATTTCCTTTTCCAGCTCACGGATAGCACTGGTCAGGCTCGGCTGTGAAATAAACAGCCGTTTTGCCGCTTCCGTAATATTTGCCGTTTCTGCCACCGTTACCACATAACGAAGCTGTTGTAATGTCATCAGCCGCACCTGCCTTTCTATCTTCCATGTATCGTTTCAAAACTAGCCCAACTGCTCGTACTTTTTCATCAGCTTTCGTCCGGCACTACCCATCTCCCCTACCAGACAAACACTCATCTTCTCCGGACAAAGTACCTGCTCTGCAAATTGACGAATATCCTCCGCCGTAACCGCTTCAATATGAGAAAGTTCCTCATCTCTGGAAACCACTCTTCCTCTAAGTATCATACTTCTTCCGTTGCCTTCCATGCGACTTTGCACACTTTCCTTGGACAAAATGGTTTCGGTGCGAATCAGTGCTTTATGGGTAGAAAGAGTTTCCTCCGACACCACCTGATTTCGCATGGTATCACACACTTCCATGGTATAGTCAAACACCGCTTCCGCCTGATTCGGAGCAGTTACCGCATCCATATGTACCAGTCCTTCCTTGGCATACGGACAACCGTAGGCATATACCGAATAAGCCAGCCCCTTTTCCTCGCGGATTTTCTGGAACAATAGGGAATTATTGCTTCCGCCGAACACCGACTGAAATACGGTAGCAATGTGTCTTCTTTCATCCAAATAGGAAATCCCCGGAAATACCAGATTCATATGAAGCTGTGAGGTATCCTGTACGGATTTGGAAAAGTTACGGGTATATCCGGCTGCCGGACGATTCTGTACCGGTGTATCTGCCGTTTCCGTTCCATCCTTCTCTCCGTAATACTTCCCGTACCGCTCATCCGGCGCAATTCCATCTCGTCTTAACCCCAATGCAGCCCCCTGTCCT
>JAZUBD010000401.1:0-3408 GCA_045638305.1 Lachnospiraceae bacterium | reverse complement strand
CCGCCGGCTTCTTGTTCTCGCCGGTAACGGTAATGAGATCCACATCAAGCGGTGCATTTGCCATATTCATAATGGAGGTACCTACGGAACTGATGTTGCTCTTAAAGGTAGCAAACTGCTTGGAAATACGTTCCGGCTTCTTAATGAAGGTCTCCATCTGTCTCGCAATCTTTTGAACGGTAGCAATATCGCCGGAAAGCTCTCCGGTATATTCTACGTAATCATCAATGGTCTTATATAAACGCTTATACTCTAACTCCATCGCTTCCATAACTTCCGGGAACTGCTTATCCAGGTCATAGTCACGGTTCTTATCCGGGGTCGCACCGGTTAATACAAGGATGGTACGGTACATGTCGTTCATACGAATAACGGAATCCTGTAACTCGTTCAGGATGCTACCCAGCTCACCCATGGTAACTTCCAAGCGGATGGTATGGGTGCCTGCGGTCAAATAAATCTTATACGGATTACCTTCCTCGTCGCCCAAGGTCACATTCATCCACTCCGTAGAGTACGGGAATGCAACTGCGGACAACTCCTCAAACGGAATCGCGCCGTCGATATAAACCGCACGGTTGGAAACACGACCACGGTTATAGGACTGACGAGACTTTACGGTAATGTTGTAGAAGCCGTCTGCCGGAACCGTGAAATCCCACTCGATCCACTGGCCCGCAACCTGCCACTGCTCGCCACCGCCGTAGTTCAACTTCGTCTGGGTTACGCTATACGGTACCGTATTTGCGGAAGCATGATCGGAACGTGCGTACAAAGACTGTGCGGAACGTACCGTGGAAGCCTCACCCTGAATCTCGTCAAAGTGATCTGCTCCTCCGGTTGCCTGCGGACATGCTGCAAGGTACTGCTCATAAGTCAGTGCCTCTTCTACCGGAACGATGGAAATCTTGCGGATTGCCATCGGCTCGTTTACGCAGTCAAGTGCGATGGTGTTGGCACCTGCTTCGAAATAATACTCATACGGGTCTGTGTAGTATCCCATGTAATCCGTAAAGTAAGCGGAACACCAATCCGGCTTCTCCTTCTGGGACGGACGACGGTCGTTACCCTGATTATCGGTAACAACTGCGGTCGCATCTGCCCAACGTCTCGTAAACGTAATCGCATCGGAACCGGTAAACGGTAACTCCCCATTAATTAAGAAGCTACGCTCCATACTTACTCCTCGGGACTCCACCGGATAATACTCAATATATGCACGATACAATCCCGCCTCCGGAATTGTCACCTGCCATTCGGTATATCCGCCGTCTCCCTGGTAAAGAACGGTATCTTCACCCTGATAGTCGGTGAGAATCTCGGTATTCTCTGCTGTGGAAGCAACAAACTTCGCCAGATCTACCACGATTTCATCACCTTGCGGTCTGGAAGCCTTCTCATGGGTCTTCAGATATGCGGCATATGTATCTGTACGTTCGAACTCGCCGTCACCCTCAAGATTTACTCCCGCGTACTTTTCACTGAAGTTTTTATCGCCGCCCAGCAATGTGCTGCACAACACGATTACAGCCACTACTGCCACGATTCCAACCACAGTAAGGAATATTCTCTTTCCTTTTGACATAGTTTTCTCCTTTCTTTGTGCATATTCCCTTTGCACAACGATTTGTCTTTACGACAAACCAAAGCCGATGCACACCGCAATCAGGCCGTTTTCACAGCCTTTCTAGCAAAATGTGGGTCGGCTTCCTTCCCTTTGGAAAATTTACCAAAAGGGCGCTTTTTCGGATTTTGTACATTATTACCAAAAACCGTACGTTCCAAAAAAGCAATTTTTGTAGCGTATAGTACCATTATAGTCCCTTTTTCCCAAAAGCGCTTATCAAATATTGCTTTCAGAACCTTCATCTATTGCTCCGTTTTGTCGCATTCTGTAGGAATTGGGCTATTTTTAAATGGCCTCTTTACAACCTACTACAATTATATTATGATATTTGTATAATTTCAAGTATAAAATGCGTGTTTTGAGAAGTTTTTTTATGCATTTTACCCCCTGGTTTTTCAACCGCAGCAATAGCAATTTTTGATTAAATGGATGGATTTACTTTTTATTGTTGTATCTGCGTGCGGTTTTCGTCAAATTTGCCAACAATTGTACGGAGGTATCACATTTATGCAGAATAATAACAAATCCACTTATGACACCGCCTACTGGTTGGAGTTGCGCAAAAGAACCCTGGAGCGAAACGCCACCTTCCGGAAAAGAGTCATTACCGGAACTCACGAGCAAACCCATTATTCCGAGGATAACTCTTCCGTATTTCTTTGGATTAATACGGAGCCGGGGCGTTTTCCCCTCCACTGGCATTCTACCCTGGAAATTGCCATGCCTCTCCAAAGCACCTATACCGTCACAATGAACAAAAACACCTACGAACTGCAGGAGCAGGAAATTTTCATCATCCCGCCGGGAGAATTGCATGAGCTGACACCGCCCGCATCCGGATTCCGGCTGGTTTTATTATTCGACCTGAATGCACTGAATAAATTCAAAGGCTTTACCCGACTGTTTTCCCTGTTTTCTCTCTCCAGTCACATCTCACCGGAGACAATGCCGGAGATTTACGAGAAGGAACGAGACCTTTTATTACAGGTTGCGGAAGAATATGCCTACGGCGGAGATTTGGCGGAGCCGTCCATCCTCGCCCTGCTGATTCAGTTTTTTGTACTCCTTGCCCGCAATACAGAGGACGCCGTACCGGCCTCTCTTCCGGCAATGCAGCCCAACAAACAGCGTGAATACATCGAAAAGTTCAACATCGTCTTCGATTACATTGAACATCACTATACGGAAGACATTACTTTAGACGGAGTTGCGACACAAATCGGTTTTTCAAAATTCCACTTTTCCCGACTGTTCCGGCAGTTCACCGACACCTCCTTCTACGATTACCTTTGCGCAAGAAGAATCAAGGCAGCCGAAACACTTTTACTGGATCCGAACCTTCCGATTACCGAAGTCGCATTGCAATCCGGCTTTGCCAGTATCTCCACCTTCAACCGGGTATTTAAAAAATTTAAGGAATGTACTCCGACGGAATTTAAGGATTTCAACAAGGAAAACGGCCGTGTTAACGCAAAACCGCGCCAAATCCAAAATAAAGATTGACTTTTACCGTTCAGATGATATAATGATATTCACGCGGGCATGCAGACTCTGCATGCCCGTTGTTTCATAACAAAGGAGGATATTTAAAATGAAAAAGTGGAAAAAGTTATTTGCGGTTACCGCTGTCACTGCTCTGGTATTTGCCATGGCGGCTTGCAACAGCAAGGACACCTCTGCAGATCCGACCGAAGCCCCGAACCCAACCGAGGCTCCGGCAGAACCTACTGAGGCGCCGGTAGAACCGACCGAAGCTCCGGCTGAACCGACTGAAGCTCCGG
>JAZUBD010000400.1:0-1784 GCA_045638305.1 Lachnospiraceae bacterium | reverse complement strand
GATCCGACTTCATCCACAACCAGTACCTCCCCCGCAAAATACAGTCCATCCATAAGCTTTGATTCCATCGTGGAGGGATTTACTTCCTTTACGGAAACACCTCCCTTTGTAATCACTGCCTCATTAAAACCGCCTGTCTTTTTTATATGCAATTCCATGCCCTTTAATACATCCACAAGCGTGGCCCGCTCCTGCTTTGTCACGGAATTGACCTGCTTTTCCTCCGGAATCCCGCATAACCCGATTATAACCCGGATCAGCCTCTGTGGCAAAAGTTTATCGAGGGCATTCCGGAACTGTTTGTTCTTAGCCTCCTCAAAATCCCTTAGAATCCGCGCATCCAGCTCCTCCTTTGACAGAGCCGGCTTTAAATCCAGAGAAACCGTAATCTCGCCCTTGTCGAACTTATCCGTCACAACGGCGCTGGCCGAAAGCACCAGCGGTCCGCTGATACCATCCGCGGTAAACAACAACTCTCCGAAATCGTCGTATAATACCTTTTTCCCTTGCATTGCCTTTAAGGACACATTCTTTAAAGAAAGGCCTTCCAGCTCTTTGGCAAAGGGCTCTGCAATCTTTAGGGCCACCAGCGACGGGTAACAATCCGTCACCTTGTGCCCACACAATTTTGCAAAGGTATACCCGTCTCCTGTAGAGCCGGTAGACGCATAAGAAAGACCGCCGGTCGCCACAATACAGGCATCGCAGGAAATCCGTTCCCCGTTTTGCAATTCTACGCCGGTCACACAGCCGTCGGTTACGCACACCTTATTTACCGTGGCATGGAACCGTACCGTCACTCCCGCCTGCTTTAACCGCTTGGCCAGACCACTAATAATATCCGAGGACTTGTCGGAAACCGGAAATACCCGCTCGCCCCGCTCTACCTTCAGGGGAACACCGCATTCCTCAAAGAAGTCCATTGTCTGTACATTGGTAAAGGCATACATCGCACTATATAAAAAGCGCGGATTCGTTACCACATTTTTAAAAAGTTCCTCGGTCTCACAGGCATTGGTCACATTACATCTGCCCTTTCCCGTAATATAAATCTTTTTTCCGAGCTTTTCGTTTTTTTCCAACAAAAGGACATCTGCGCCCGCTTCCGCCGCCGTAATCGCAGCCATCATACCGGCAGCCCCGCCGCCGATGACAATTACTCGTCTCATGTATACTCCTTACTTCTTGTATTTTAAACAGATAGGCTGCCGCAAAACGCGACAGCCTTGTATCATTCGTTATCGACGTAAATAAATATCGTCCTTAGAAAATTCAAAATGACCGGATGCGTAATCTCCGCCGTCTACGGAAAACGATACCCCATTGCAACCGTCTACATTATCCAAAAGACTTTGTCCGAAGGCATCTAAAATCAACCCTTCGATGGAAGCCCCTACCTGACTGACCGGTGGGGAAGTCGCTTCAAAATCCACGATAACTACCGTTCCGTTTTTGGTGACCTGATTCACCGTGACATAAATGGCATTATCCGCCAAAGCATCTATTACCGCCTCGCACACTACCTGCTCCGTGATTGTCTCACTCACATTCACCAGTGCGGTCACCGCAGTTAACTCGGTAAAATCACCGCTGATGGTGTAAATCGGCAGCTCTATCGTCTCGGAAGGTGCCACAGTAAGCGGCGCATCCGTCGGCATCGGCGTCATCGTTATATTGAGCGACGGTGTCGGTGTCGGATTTGTAATTTCCTCTTTCGGAGGCTTCTTACATCCGGACAACAGGCATAGAATAAACATGCAACTTATGATAAATCCGATTTTTCC
>JAZUBD010000399.1:0-3739 GCA_045638305.1 Lachnospiraceae bacterium | reverse complement strand
GACTTTCGTCCACTCTTTGCTCAACCTTTATGCTACCAAAATGTACTATAGCACGGAAATCAAGAAAAATCAAGTATTTTTTGGTAAAATCTTGTTTTTCTTATTATTTAATCATCTCTAAATCCACCCATACCGCAGGACGAACGGCATTTACATCATCTGCGTCGTCTTGCGACCAGCCGCCACTTGAAAGATAAAACCCATACTTCATATTGCCCCAAGCTGCGGTTCGAATCCACCACTCAGTTAACGGGTTTCCCCACCCCGTAGAAACACCTTTACTCTCTGCATATTTTGTTGCACTGGCACTTCTTTCTTCGAAAGAAAGGTATTTCTCTACTTCGTTTTTACTTAAAAGGAACACTTTATCCTCTGTATCCTCGCCGTCAAACGCATTATTGAATCTTTCATCCTTTTCATTTGTGAGTAACGATGTAAGTATATAAGCTTTCTCCGAATCATTAAATGCAGTATTATAAAACTCCTGATTCAACCAACTGCGTAGTGCACAGTCTTTCCAAGTTATCGTACTATAGGATTCATGGAACTTTGCACCATCGAGACAATCTTTACTTAGTAATAACGCCTTCCCGTCTTCTACGCTGATTACCTTCCAGATGATTTCCTCCGAACCGTTCTCAAAATTGTTGTCCTGCTCATATCTACCGAATAAAACTTCATCACCCACCTTCATATCCGCAGGCAAATTTACCACCGTAGATTGCGACGGCGTCATAGTCGCTTCCGCTGTCACATACGGCGTCACAGGAGGATTATCCAAATAATAGAATTCCGGCTTGAGATTTGCCCCTGCCATTCCGAAACCGCCGTAATAATCATAAAACTCGTATACTTGCTCATTATTTAAATATAATGTATTCAAATCAAGTTTTGCTTTCTTATCCTTCTCTTTCACATTGATAAGAATTGTTTTTTCAGCCCCCGGATAATTGCTGTCATATACAATCAGCGCGTACTGCATCGGATCATTTTTGCTTTTTTCGATACGAATCGCATTTACCGCGTGGTCTTCACAGGACATAACAACAGGAATTCCTTTATTAATCGCTTCCACCAACTTATCAAAATTCTTTTTCTGTGGATTGGTTCCTTTCGTTGTTGTGGTCAAAACGTCAATTTCCTGGTACATCTCCATATCCTGCGTTGCGTGCCAATGATTAATCATACATAGCAATTCATATTTTTGCGGTATCCCCTCAACCGTATATACACCACTGACGTGATTCAACTTATCCGGCGTTAATAAGATTTCCTCATATTGTTTAAACGCTTTACCGTCTCCGCTATTCCATATTGCACCTTCAGGTGCAGCCTTCATTGTCGTGATATACAGCTGATTCTCCGTTATCTGGGTTCTTCTTTCGTCTGAAAGAACTAAGATATCAGGATTACTTGCAGAACGCTGCCACTTTCCATCCTTATTTGTAATCAACTCATATCCGACACTCTGAAATCTTTCGCTCAAAGGAACGTTATTTTTCAAATATCCGTCTGCCGTAATATCGTTGCCATATAGATTCGACAAATCATATGCCTCACCGGATATCTTATCACCGCCGATGATACCATCCAATTTTCGTTCCTCTACCTCACCCTGACTGTAAGGTAATAACCCTCGATAATACAACTGTGTGACCATCGACATTCCAAAACATTGTCCCTCTGCCAGTTCCTCTTTTCGATACACATTATAATTCACAAAAGGAAATGCATCCTTTTTGACATCAAATCCGCTATCGGCAATTACCTCATCACTCGGCTCATAAAGCTCTGTCTTCCTATTGCACCCCGACAATCCAAGCAGCATTACACCGAGCAAAATACCTACTTTGACTATTTTCCTCATACGTACCTCCAATCTTTTCATTCCGCCTTCCGATTACACAATTATTTGGATAATTCTTTCCAATAATAGAACTCGATAAAATCAATCCGTTCTCCCTTGTTTCCGAACACTCCGTCCGTATCATAGAAAGCATAGTCCCAGGCTCTCGTTTCACCGCCATCTTCCGAGGAGATAATAGAGATTTCTCTTCTCATAGTGATTACTTTTTCTTCACCCGGATAATTGGAATCATACAAATAAATACGATACTCTAATGAATTATTTAAGCTACGCTCAATTCGTATTGCATTTGCCACATGACTATACGAACCGATAATTAAAGGGATTCCTGCTTTCAGTTTATTAACTACTGTATCAAATCGTTCGAGCTTCATCGCCGGGGTTACCGAATCATCCTTATAGCTCCATTTAAATTGGATTTTTTCTATCATCTCCGTATCCTGACACGCCATAAAGTTATTCAACACCCGGATTAATTCATATAATTCCCGATCTTTTCCCGTCAACGTCTCCGAATCCACATCATCAACCGTCAGCGCAAGCACTTCTCCTTTTTTTGCACCTTTATTGTCTTCCCACACAAAGCCCTTATCCATTTTAACTTCTTTCAATACAAACAACGGATACTCATCGATATATCTTTTCCACACATCCGTCAAAGCCAGCCGATTATTATCCCTTATATATTTACCGGTAGAAATGTTATAGGAATTTAGGCGTGTAAAATCAAATTTCTCATACAACGGCACCTTGTTTCCGAGCGTATCTGTCTCGTTTTCGTACCCCGGAACTACCGAAAAATCATAGGACACTCCTTTATAATCCGGTCCGTTTACTTTATCGCCTTTTATCGGAACTTTACCGAGGAAATACAACTGTGCAAACAAATTCATGCCGTAGCATTGTCCCTCAATAACCTTTTTCCCATCAAAATAATAATAGTTTTTAAAGGAAAAGCCGTCCCGTTTTACATCGAATCCGCTGTCGCCCACCGATACATAATCGAACTCTCCATCATCATCCGCATCTACATAGTTATGATTCATGCCGGTGGTAATGCGCTTACTTACACTACTTAATGCATCTGCCACATTTGCATAGATATAAAAGCCTCCGGTATTCCCACTCAACGTCATCAAATAATCGATATCTACCTTACTTCCGAGACCGATAGTAATTACAGTAATGTTTTTATCGCGCGCAGCGTTGGATGCATCACTTAAATCATAACAAAACAGTCCGCTTTCCGTAGTAGCACCGTCGGTAAGAAGGATGATATATCGCTTTTCTCCGTTATTTTCCTCCGCGAACTTCTTTGTTGTCTGAATTACCGCATTGTTAATATAAGTACCGTTGAAGTTTTCATTATCGTTAATTCCGTCAATAGCGGCATATAAAACGTCCACATCATCGGTCCACTCCGACGTAAGCTCGAAATAAGATGCGGTAAACTTGGAAACAAAGAAATCACAGGAACCCTTTGCGCTTTCTACAATCTGTTTTGCCATGTCCAGACGCTTCATCTCCGGATCATTGGCATCACTTCCCTCCAAATCGAACATGGAGCCGGAATTGTCAATGAGAATAGCTACCTTCGGTCTCACCGTCTGCGTTTTTGCTGCTTCCACAACTGTAGAATCAGCAAGTGCATACATACTGAAATGCTCCAACTGTGCGGTAACCGTCCCCGCTCCATCATTTACACATTCTACCGGCAAAAGCTCCAACTGCTCGGAAACCTGATAGATTCGCAGGTTCTCCGGAGTATAGCCCTGATTCTTTACCTGATCCGCATCATAGGTAAGGGTTAAGGTTGCAGACTCAAAGGCTCTTCCCTTTAAAAAGAATTCATGCACCTCTCCGTAGATTCCC
>JAZUBD010000398.1:0-1679 GCA_045638305.1 Lachnospiraceae bacterium | reverse complement strand
CTACGGAATACTTCACTGTTCATGGTGGATAAATCATGAGAGGTGAATATCAACTGTGCATTGTGCTGATTGATACTCATATCATTGAACATCATAATAATATAGCGTAACAGCACCGGATGAATCTTTGCATCCAATTCGTCAATTACAAGAGTCGTTCCATCAAGCAAACTTGCCGCTATAAACGGAAGCAGACCGAACAGCTTCTTGGTTCCGCTGGATTCCTCCGATAAATTTAGTTCTGCTTCCACATCATCCACACAATGCTTTGTGAAAACTTCGATTCTATTGTTCTCTTTTTCCTCTACTCGGAAATCTACGATATCAAGGTCCATCTCCTGTATCATATCAAGCATCAAATGCTTTACATCCTCCGAATCGGAAATTGCCATACGAAGTTCCTCCATCGGATTACCGTAATTCAAAAACTTCACCTCGTATTCAAACCATCCGAGAACATCCTTAACCACTGCATTTCCCTTATAGGCAATGCCCAAATAAGAAAGCAACGCAAGTGTCTTCGATAAATCTTCGCTGACCTTTAACTTGGCAAATGCACCCTTTAATACAATCCCCTTCTCATCTCTGGTATACAGCGCAGAGCGTCTTCCGGTCTCCAGTCTCACTCGATCCAAGCTTTCATACACAACCACATCCCGCTTCACATGCAGGATATATCTGTACTCAGCAGAGTTGGTTCTAAAAAACAATTCGAACTCTGTCGGCTCATTCTTGCTCTCGGAAAAGGCAAACGGCTCCACAATAATTCGTTTCTGCAACAACACCTTTTCTTCGTTATCTTCCGTTGCATACAAAGGACGTAAAATCTTTGCAACCAATGTCTGCAATGCCTTTAACACATTCGACTTCCCGCCGCCGTTCGGTCCGTAAATTGCAGATACCGGCAAAAAGGCCTCTCCATCCCGGTCTTTGATAATTCTATCTTCATGTTCCGAGATTGCCGCCGCCTGCATATCAAAGGTTACTTCGTCTCGTATACTTTTGTAGTTTTTTACAGTAAATTGACACAACATATCTTTTTACCTCCATTCTACCCTTATTATATTCCCCTTTTTCTTGTTTTGCAATATGTTTTTGAGATTTTTTCTCATATATATTGGCGTAATTGTGTTTTGTTGTTAGTTTCACCATATAAAACCTTTGCAACACTCATTCGGAATATACATCAAAACTTCCATAAACTAAAAAAGCAAGGCCTTCGCCTCACTCACTTCATCCTACACGCTTCTTTTCTTCCTTCTCCTGCTCCGGTTCTATGTACGCATCACTTTCCGCGTCCTGCAACACAGCTCTCTCCATCGCCCGTTCCACTTTTCCGCGGCTTGCTTCTATCAAAAGCTTGCACAAGAAGTCAGCGGTGTCCTCCGCCGAATTCGGATTATGGAATCGATAATTCAGTTTTGTTTTCTTCAAGCGGAATCGCCACCTCCTTCTGTCGCTTGTCCTTCTGTTTCAATACTATGTGGCTTTTTCCGAGGATAGACCGGACTTCTTTTGTCATTATAAAGCCTCTTATGTCAACTCTTCCTCCCTCTTTTTTCTCTGCCCGGTTCTTTTCTCTGACTTCTGTGCATCCGTCTCCTTCCTAAGTTTTGCAAGCTTCTCTTTGACGGAAGTTCTTACCTGCTGCTTGATTTCTTCCTTTGCCGCTTCCTTGC
>JAZUBD010000397.1:0-7677 GCA_045638305.1 Lachnospiraceae bacterium | reverse complement strand
TTAACTGTGGATATGGAAACAGCAAGTATTGCTCATGTATGCCATGTAAATAATATCCCTTTTATATCTGTCAGAAGTATTACGGACACGGCATCACATAGTGGTATGGGGCATTTTGAAGAAAACTGTGAAAAGGCTGCTGGAATTGCAAAAGATATTACGGTGGCTTTATTATCAGAACTTCGTAACAATCAATAAAAGGTAATTCCAATATGTAGAACAGTTTGAAGTTAACGGAGGTTAACATTATGGAAATGAAATGTAGCAAATGTGATGCCTGTACTCAAACATGTACTGAAATGTCCGTTTTGTAAGGTGAAGGATTTTTGCGGCGATAAAAGGAGAAGACTTGAAAAATAGCTATGAGCTTTGAATGTTACGGATAATCGGAAAACAGGGGAGGACATTGCATGCAGTATTATACAAGAAGTTTTCATATGAGTTTGCTTCCGTATGAGTTACTGGATGAGTTTACGGTACACGAGGCGGCAGCCCAGTATAATGAGGAATTTTATCAGAAGCTGTTAGCAGAAAAAAGGGAACAGTATCGCAAAATATATTCGGACTTTGAGGACGGAGAGATTTTTTCCGGTGTATGCATCGCGGGAGTGGCAAAACTGATGGCTGATTTGCCGGGGAGTGTAGAGATAGCGGACTGCAGAGTGTTTTTCTTAAAAGCGATGGCGCCGTCTGTTTGGAAGTATTTTAAGGAAGAGGCAAGAAAACAGGAGATACGGTATAAACTTCTTTTTGAAAAAATAGAAAAGAGGGAGCAGGAAGACCGGTTAAAAATGCCGGAGCATTGGTTGCCGTTGTTTGATTTGGCGTGGCAAGACGGTGGTTTTTTCCTGCATGCCGTTGAGGGTGACAGGATAACTGCTACGGTGCGTGATGAGTTTTGTAATATCATGGATTTGACCTTTTTCGGAGCGGAGTGGTATGCGCAAGAGGAGGAGGAGATGCCGACTCGTATTTTGTTTACGGAGGTTCTGTGGGAGAACGGAAAGCTACGTTTGAATATTTTGACTCGTACAAACGAGTATTCTATCCTGGCGGAGGAAGTGAAGTGTGTCTGGATGGATGAGGATGAAGTAGAATAATATGTAGGGGTACCAAAAGGATAGCGCTTTCGGTACTCCTTTTTATATATTATCTTAGCAATGGCTGTATTTGTTCACCGTTTGCCGCCTTAGACGCGGACACCGGTACCAGTGCCATGTCCGCAACCAGGGAATTCGGTTTGCCGGAGCAATCGTCTTGTCTAAACGGGACAAAGTAGTAGTTCCGGGTGTTCAGAAGTTTTCCGATGTTGGCGGCATTGCCGGTGAGGCCGTCGTTGGTGGAAATGGCGAGGAGCACCGGGCGGTTGTTCCGCAGGTGGGCTTTGACCGCCATGGTTACCGGGGTGTCGGTGATGGCATTGGCCAGTTTCGCAATGGTGTTTCCGGTGCACGGTGCCACAATGATAAGGTCGAAGAGTTTCTTCGGACCGATGGGTTCCGCTGCCGGAATGGTGTCGATGACGGTAGTGCCGGTGATGGCTTCCACATCGTTGCGGAAATCCTCGGCTTTATAAAAACGGCTGTTAATCTGAGCTGTAGAAAAAGAAAAAATCGGGGTTACAATCGCCCCGAGGCGAACCAATTCCTTGATTGGATCTAATATTTTCGAAAAAGTGCAAAAGGAGCCGGTAACGGCGAATCCGATGCGCATTCCTTTTAAATTATCCATATGATTACTCCTTTTTGATTTGTTCTATAATTTCGTCAAAGATCAGTTTTGCGGCAGATTCCGGGGAAAAACGGGACGGCAGTGCGCCTGCCGGAAGTACCCGGAGACCGGAAATGTCCTTGGTGAGACAAGGCGTGCTGGCCAGTTCGATTAACAATGCAGGGGCGGTACGGCAGGAAAACGGTAAACGGTCTAATACGGCCGCCGGAATGGTATTGATGACCAGGGTACCGTCAAGGGCAGACAGCTCCGTGAGTTTCTTTGCGGAAAACCCTTTTTGCATGGCGGAAGCTAATTCCGACTGATTTTCGGTATATATCGTTACGGAAGCTCCCAGTGACGAAAACAGACGGGCGCACTCCTTTCCGAGAAACCCATAACCAAGGACAAAAACAGTGCTTTCACATAAAGCGGTCTTTGTTTCCTGTATTGCCAGGGCTACCGTACCCTCTGCGGTATACACGGAATTTTTGGTACGGAAAGCGGTACTCTGCTTGATACGGCGGTAACCCAAGGTCTGTAAAACCGCGTCTTCCGACGGAAATCCACCCCAGATAAGGCAATTCTCGGTTATGACATCGGTGTGTGCCGAAATACGTTCTTTCGGGGATAAAATCAGAAGGTCTGCGGGAGCCTTTAAGGTATGACCTGCCTGTTGCAGGAGGTCGGTCAGAATGGCATGCCGACAGTCTTCTCCGTAAATCAGAAAATTCATAAGCGACTCCTTTTGGTTTCATACCACAGTGTATTCGAGAAAAAAGGTTTGGTGTGTGCACGAAAGAAAAACATAAGGAATAAAGTAAAGGGAAGTGTGTTTGATTGGAGTATCTATGGGACAATGTTTTTTCTCGGGCAGTAACAGCGGAGAAGGCTTTCATAACTATTTTGACGGAGTAGTACCGGAGTGGGAGCGTCTGACCCGGTACTTTATGATAAAGGGCGGCCCCGGAGTGGGAAAAAGTACCTTAATGAAACGAGTGGCGGCCAAATCGGAGGAAGCGGGAGAAGAAGTGGAGCGGTTTTACTGTTCCGGAGACCCGGACAGTCTGGATGCGGTACGTCTGGTAAAGCGTGGCATTGTGTTTGCGGACGCCACCTCACCCCATGCTATGGACCCAAAGTTTCCGGGAGCGGTGGAGGAGATTGTGAACCTGGGAGAACAGATTGATAGAAACCGGATTATTAAGTACCGGGATGAGGTGGAAATGCTGACCAAAAAGAATAAGGAAAGCTACCGCAGGGGCTATGCGTTTTTACGGGCAGCCAAGGCCTTGGAGGAGGAGCATTATCGGGAAATTGCAGACTGCGTGGATGAGGAGAAGATAGAAAAGCTGGCAAGAGAGATTGCGGAGCGTATCGGAAAAGGGGAGAACAGGCAGTGCAGACGATTGTTTTTGGATGCCCTCAGTTGTAAAGGAAGAGTCAGCCTTGCAAAAGAGCATTGCGAAGGGAACCGGGTATACCGGGTTCTGGGGGCGGAGAGGGATGTGGTGACGGATGTATTGGTAAAAGCGATACAAAACGACCGGAAGGAGCTGTTTTGCAGTCCGCTGTGTCCGAATCGTGTGAATCACATGCTGTTACGGGAACAGGAGGTGTTTTTTACTACGGAACCGGGCACGGAGGGGACACTGCTTTTGGCGGGGGAACTTTTGAAAAAGGACTGCTCCGGCATTGCCTCCCGGTATGCCGAGGAGGCACGCCGTTTGGAGGATTTGGCGATGTTTTGCTTTAAAGAATGCAAGAAGATTCATGACGAGTTAGAAGATGTTTATAAGAAATGTGTGGATTTTGCGGCTATTACCGAACGGACAGAGGCTTTACTGGATTTGTTATGGGAACTGTAAAGAGTGTTGTTGAACTCTTCGTTAAGGCGCGTCTGCCAATGTGAATGCATAAGGCGGGACAGGAATGGAATACTAAGGAAAAATGAAATGACAAACCGGAGGCTGTGATGAAGAAATTATGTTTTTTTGATGCGAAACCTTACGACAGGATATATTTTGACCCATTTGCAAAGGAGTATAACTTTGAGATTTTATACTGCGAGTCGAAACTCAATGAACGGAGTGTGGTGTTTGCACAGGGCTGTGATGCGGTGGTGGCCTTTGTAAACGACCGTGTGAATGCCGAGGTGCTTCGTGCATTGTCGGAGATGGGAATCTCCATTGTGGCGCTACGCTGTGCCGGCTACAACAATGTAGATTTTAAGGAGGCTTACGGCAAGGTGCACATTGTGAGAGTGCCGGCCTATTCCCCGTATGCGGTAGCAGAGTTTACCATGGGGATGTTTCTTGCTCTGAACCGGAAGCTTTACCGGGCCTACAATCGTATCAGAGAGTATAATTTCAGCTTAATCGGGCTTTTGGGTACGGATTTTCATGGAAAGACCATGGGTGTGGTAGGAACCGGAAAAATCGGGCAGGTGTTTATCGATATTTGCCTGGGCTTCGGAATGAAGGTATTGGCCTATGATCCTTATCCGAGAGAGCGTGAGGGGGTGCGTTATGTATCCTTTGAAGAACTGTGCCGGCACTCGGATATGATATCTTTACACTGTCCCCTGTCCAAGGAGTCCTATCATCTGGTGGATGAGAAAGCAATCGAAACTATGAAGGACGGTGTTATGTTAGTCAATACCTCCCGTGGAGCCCTTATTGATTCCGCGGCACTGATTGAAGGACTGAAAGAAGGGAAAATCGGTGCCGCGGGTCTGGATGTGTACGAGGAGGAGAGTGACTATTTCTACGAGGACTATTCCGGTGCGGTGATGCCGGATGATGAGCTGGCACGTATCATTTCCATGCCAAACGTACTTCTCACCTCTCACCAGGCCTTTTTGACCCATGAGGCGTTAAAGAACATTGCGGAGACGACTCTTGAAAACCTGCGCCGGTATTTTGGGGGAGAGGCACTGCCGAACGAGATTTGTTACCGGTATGCAAAGAGCGGAAGCTGTAAGAAGGAGCATAAGGAGAGATGCTTTTAAACGTACAGAAAAATGTGTAAACGTGTAAGGGACAGCCGAGAAAGAGGCGGTCCCTTTTTGTGCGAGGTGAAAACGGAAACCATCGGTTTTTCCGGAAACACTTGCGCATCTCGGAATAATATATTATAATATTATTATCTATGGTTGTCACAACGGTGAAGGGACCGTGCTTAGGGAAGGTGATGTTAAGAATGGCGAAAAAGGATCAGGGGACCAGAGAGCTTTATATTTTATTATTACGTACACAATCCTTACTCTCCAGAGTAATTCATATAGCAACGAAGGAACCGTACACACATATCTCCATCGGATTTTCCGGAGATTGTACGCAGTTTTACAGTTTTGCGAGACGGTATGCCAGACTGCCGCTTCCGGCAGGCTTTGTACATGAAAGTATCGAGTCCGGGATGATGGCAAGGAGCAAGAATGCGCCGTGTGCGCTGTACCGCATGGAGGTTCCGGCCCAGTCCTACCGGGCTATCCGCAGGAAGTTCAAGAAGATGCTTCCGGTGCAGAAGCGGTTCCAGTACAGCGTGTTAGGGACATTCCTTTGTTTCTTCGGGATTGCGTATAAGCGGCGGAACAAGTATTTTTGTTCCCAGTTTGTAGCGGAGACGTTAAACGAAGTGGGGATAATGGAACTCACCAAGTCGCCGGAGTTGTATCATCCGGTAGATTTTCTTACTCTTCCGGAGATGGAGTTGTGTTATGAAGGCACCTTGGGAGATTTGGCGATACGGAGATTTGCGTTAGCGTGTTAGTTTGGGGATGGGAGAACATATATGAGGAAATAGAGTCATTTATGGAGACCGGAGCGGCACGATAGCAGTGTCGCTTTTTTTGTCAAAATACTTTATTGTGATAAATTTATGAAGTGTATGAAGGGAGCAAAAAATGAAGTTTACAATTGAGCATGTGTCAAAGAGCTTTGAGAAAAAGCAGGTATTAAAGGATATTGATTTTACCTTTGAAAACGGGAAAATTTACGGCCTTTTGGGACGAAACGGTGCCGGAAAAACCACGTTGTTTAACTGTATCAACGGCGATATAAAAACAGACGGCGGCAAGTTTTCTCTGGAGGTAGACGGTACGGTAAGAAAAACAGAGCCGGAGGATATCGGTTATGTGCTTTCTACGCCGACGGTGCCGGAGTTTTTGACGGGACGGGAGTTTTTGAAGTTTTTCTTGGACATTCATGAGGACCTCATTGAAAACAAGAAGACAATCGACGAGTACTTTGAGTATGTCAGCATCGCCCCGGAAGACCGGGATAAGCTCTTAAAGGACTATTCCCACGGTATGAAAAATAAGATGCAGATGTTGATTCATATTATTGCGGAACCGAGAGTGCTCTTGCTGGATGAGCCGCTGACTTCTTTGGATGTAGTGGTGGCAGAGGAGATGAAGCAGGTGCTTCGTTCCTTAAAGAAGGATTGCATTACGATTTTTTCTACTCACATTATGGATTTGGCGCTGGATTTATGCGATGAAATCGTACTGTTAAATCACGGTGTATTGGAGGTTGTGGACAAATCCAATCTGGATAGCAGAGAGTTTAAGGACAAGATTATTGCGGCACTTCGGGAGGATGGAAATGAGTAAGACATTTCGACTTTCTTTTTCGTTGAAAAATACGTACCGGGTGAACAGTATCATTTATGCGTTAAAGCAGATACCGCTCATTAAAAAACTGATTCCGGCGAAGGCCTATCAGAGCCGTGGTTTAAAGGTGTTTGCCAATGTTTTGTTCTGGATATGGGAGGTTCTTTCCACGTTTTTGTGGAAATTGCTGTATTTCCTTTTGATGTTTGTATTGCCGATGAGCTTTTTGGGGCTTTCCGAGGGGACGGAACCGACGGCTTTTTTACATTTGTTGTTGCTTTTGTCTGCCATCGGGACATTTTTGAACACGTATATGTTTGATCCTACCAAGGATAAGTATTATGCCATGATTTTGCTTGGAATGAATGCCAAGGAGTATACCTTAGTCAATTATTTTTACGAGATTGTCCGGCTGCTTCTGGGATTTACGGTGTTCGGGTTCGTTTTCGGATTGTCGACAGGGCTTAAGGTGTGGGAATGCGTACTGATTCCGGTATTTGTGGCCGGAGTGAAGCTGATTTATGCGGCTTGGGAACTGATTCGTTATGAGAAGAACGGCAAGATTGCGAGTGACAATAGTCAAAATGTGGTCCGTCTTATACTGGCGGCGGTGATATTGCTGTTTGCATACGGACTGCCGGCGCTGGGGATTATGATTCCGCGAACAATCAGTATCGGTATTATGGGAGCGGTGATTTTTGCGGGGATATTGTCTTTGTGGAAGATTTTTGCTTTTACACAGTACCATGCCATGTACAAAGAGATTTTATTCGGTGCCATGGTTCTTATGGATACATCGGTGCAGAGAGAAATCCAGCAGAAGCAGGAGCGGAAAAATATCAGTGCGGATACCGGTATTTCCAGTAATAAGAAGGGATTTGAGTACTTAAACGAGCTGTTTATTAAGCGTCACCGGAAGATTTTGTGGACATCCGCAATACGGATTGCGGTGATTGCGGCACTTGTGTTTGCGGGGTTATTGGTGGTGAATGTTGCTATGCCGGAGGAAAAGGCGGAACTGAACGAATTGGTGATGACCTTTCTGCCGTACTTCGTGTTTATTATGTACGTCTTGAACCGGGGTACACAGTTTACGAGAGCGTTGTTTGTGAATTGTGACCACAGTTTGCTTACCTACTCCTTTTACAAGCAGCCGAAAATGATTTTAAAGCTGTTCCGTATCCGGCTGTGGGAGCTTATCAAAGTAAATCTTTTGCCGGCAGGGGTTGTGGGCGGCGGACTGGCGCTCTTGCTGTTTGCTTCCGGAGGCACGGCCAATCCGCTGAATTATGTGATTATCATTGTTTCCGTTATGTGCATGAGCATCTTTTTCTCGGTACATTATCTGATGCTGT
>JAZUBD010000396.1:0-12512 GCA_045638305.1 Lachnospiraceae bacterium | reverse complement strand
GGCTATGGGTATTCAGGACGGCGATACGGTACGTATGTACGGCTTACAGTTCGATTATTATAAATAAATTTACAGAACCTTTTTAACAGATTTTTTTATAAATGAGGGATACTATGACAACAAAACAGAGAGCATATTTAAAGGGACTTGCCATGAACATCGACCCGATTTTCCAGATCGGCAAGGGTGGACTTACCACCGAGTATCTGGAAGGCGTGGAAGAGGCGCTTGAGGCAAGAGAACTGATTAAAATCAACGTATTGAAGAATTGCCTGGATGAGCCGAAGGAGCTGGCATTTGCCATTGCAGAGAATACGCTATCCGAAGTGGTGCAGGTTATTGGAAGAAAGATTGTGCTGTACCGTGAGGCAAGACAACCGGAAAAGAGAAAAATCGTACTGCCGAAGTAATGCGAAACAGTTGTCATTTGCGACAGATTCATTTGAAAACGGTTGATTACACAGTCAACGGAACGGAGTGACAGGTATGCGTAAAATAGGTATTTTGGGCGGGACCTTTAACCCGATTCATAAGGGACACTTAGCTTTAGGACAGGCAGCAATGGAGCAATACGACTTGGAAGAAGTATGGCTGATGCCTTCAAAGCTTCCTCCCCACAAGTCGCATTTTGCCATGCTTTCCGAAGAACATCGTCTGGCCATGACAACGCTGGCGGAACAGACGGACGCCCGGTTTACGGTTTCCGATTTTGAGCTTCAAAGGGAAGGGCTTACGTATACTGCAGATACCCTTGAACTTTTGATCAAGGAATACCCGGATGTGAGGTTTTATTTTATTATCGGCGGGGATTCTTTAGTAAACTTTACAAAATGGCGTCGTCCGGAGCGGATTTTAGAACTTTGTACCTTACTTGCCGCAGGCAGAGCAGGATATGAAGAAGAACAGGTTTCAGAGGCGTCAAAAGCCTTACGGACGCAGTATCCGCAGGCCGATATCGGCACAGTAGTATTGCCGGACCACCCGATTTCCTCCAACGAAATCAGGGAAGCCTTTTATTCGGGGCAGCCGGAGCGGGTACAGCAATATTTACCGGAAGCAGTTTGGGACTATTTGTTAGAAAACCGCCTGTATTCAAGGATAACGTTTGCGGAGCTTGACGCGGAGATGGCGCAGACCTTGCCGAGAAAGCGGTATTTGCACTCCGTGGCGGTGGCTCATTTAGCGGCAGCCTATGCGGCATCTTTAGGATATGATCCGGAACGGGCGCTGATTGCAGGTATGTTACATGATTGCGCCAAGGCCTATTCCGATGAACAACTGGTGAAAGATTGCGATAAATACGCCATTTCCGTTACGGAAGTAGAGCGTCGGAACGGCTTTTTACTCCACGGAAAACTGGGAGCCTTTTATGCACGGACCAAATACTTTATTACAGACGAAGAGATACTCTCCGCCATTTCTTATCATACCACGGGGCGCCCGAGCATGACAGACCTGGAAAAAGCAGTTTTTCTTGCGGACTATCTGGAACCGTTCCGTACCCAGCCCACAGATCCGGAGTTAAATGAGATCCGCCGCATTGCCTTTGAAGATATTGATAAGGCAGTGTATTTGGCATTAAAGAATACACTGCGGTATCTTGCAAGTACAGGACAGGAGACGGACATGACCACAACGGAGACGTTCGAGGAGTATCGGACAAAGTACGAAAATTAAATCAAGAAAAAGAACATTGAATTCTTTCAAACGTTTGAGTATAATAGAGAAAACAAGAAATCGGAGGGACAAACCATGACCGAAAGAGCAAAAGAAATCGTAAAAATCGCCTATAAGGCGCTGGATGATAAGAAAGCAGAGGACATCAAAATCATTGATATTTCCGGTATTTCCGTAATTGCAGACTACTTTGTTATCGCAAACGGTACCAATTCCTCTCAGGTAGAGGCAATGTTGGACGAGGTGACCGACGCCCTTGCAAAGCAAAAGATTCATGCGGAGCGCATCGAAGGAATCCGTTCCTCCGGCTGGATTTTAATGGACTTTAATGACGTAGTCATCCATATTTTCTCCAGAGAAGACCGCTTATTCTACGATTTAGAGCGTATTTGGAGAGATGGTAAGGCCATCGAACCGGAAAGCTTGTAAAACAAGAAAAGACCTTTACGGATGCTTTGTAAAATTGCAAAAATAAAAAGATTTTTAGTGGGACGACTTTCTTTGGAAGGTTGTCCTCACTTTTTATATCCATAAAATATTTATGTTGACTTATCTATGAAATTCTTATGATTTTATGAATGAATTGAATGTCTATTAACAATTTCTTTATCATGTGATAAAATATATATATTACATAAAAGACCATACAATGTATAATTTCAGGAGGATTTTACAATGGTAGGTATTTTACTTTCCACATTACTTTATTTGATTCCGTTAGTAGCAATTGTCTTTTTTATCGTAAGCCTTTGCAACTATGTTGCTACCAAGAAAGGTTATAAAGCAGAACCGAACGAGTTAAACGCTCAGAAAAAAGGCACTGCAAAAACATTACTCATCGTTTCCTCAATTATCATGGGCGTCCTGTTGGCCGTTATCATCGGTTTCATCGCACTGATGTATATGGCTGTAGCGTATATGTAGGTAACGATGTATACGACATATCGGTAACAGCAAAGGAGAATCGTCATGAAATCCAAAACCTTTCGAAAAATCGCACTGGCCATTGTAGGTCTGTGTCTGATTTTCACGATTGTACATATGATTTATGCAATACATGCGTACCAGCATTGCTCCATTATCTATTTTATCGGAAAGGAGCTGTGGTAGGTATGACAGATACCTCTTCTAAAAATGTGTCCGGCAAGTTAGGCAAACAGATATCGGTATTGTTACTGATTATCGCCGTATTTGCGGTATTTAATCTTAGCATCTATTTTGTTCTGACAAGGCGTCTGGCCAACAATTTCAGCGACACCTCCCAGGCAAAAATGGTGGACGTGGCGGCTTACTTACCTCACAATCCGGACTCAGACCTGGTACGTATCGATTCTTCCTTAAAGCTTACGGACCCTCTGCCGGTACTGGACGGCGCTGCGGCGCTGGTTCCGGTGTATGCGGCCTTTGTGGACAATGTGTATCCGGAGGGCTCCGTGACCTTTGAGGGCGGCGTGTTTTCTGATGATAATTTCTACGGAGAAAACTTTTCACCGGACAGTAAAATGCAGTACAAAAACACCGTACGGGGCTACGAGGCCATTGTGGACGGCACCACGGACATTCTGTTTTGTGCCGCACCTTCGGCAGACCAGAAGAAATACGCAGAGGAGAAGGGCGTAGAACTGGTATACGTGCCGGTAGGTCTGGAGGGTTTTGTATTCTTTGTAAATGAAGATAATCCGGTGGACAACCTCACCGCAGAACAAATTCGTGGCATTTATTCCGGCGAATACACCAATTGGAAGGACGTAGGCGGCAGCAACCGTGTGATTAATCCGGTGTCCCGTCTTTCGGGAAGCGGCAGCCAGAGCGCCATGGACGCCTTTATGAAAGGGCAGGAAATAAAAGGGAAATCCCCCTTTGCCCTGACCGGCGGCTCCATCGGCTTTTCCTTCCGCTATTATATGAACGACATGGTAGGAAACGAAAATGTTAAGATGTTGTCCTTAAACGGTGTCTACCCAAGTACAGAAAACATCAAAAACGGCACCTATCCGGTCATTGCACAGTTTTACGCTATCTACCGTGCCGATAACACCAACGAAAATATCCCGGTACTCATCGATTGGATTTTGTCCGAGGAGGGGCAGAAGATTATTGAAGAGACAGGGTATGTGAGAATAAACTAATTAATTGGGGAAGGTATTTTATTTATGGATGAACAACAATTGTTACCGAAAGAGCTAAGCGAGCGCTATCTCAAAAGAGCAACGTGGATTATCAATATCAGCTTATTGGTATTCCATGTTTCTTTTGCTGTCTTTTTTTGGTTTAATTCCGCAGAGTATATGTTCCTTTATAATGGTTTCAGTATTGTCGTCTATTTATGCTCCTTTCTGTTGTTAAAGAAGTGGAACTACGAAAACTCAAAAAGATATATTGTTACAATATTTGTCGAGATGTATTTTTTTATGATACTTGCAATCGTATATCTGGGATGGGAGTTTGGGTTCCAGAATTACTGTATCGCATTTACATCCTCCTTCTTGTTTGTTGATTTTTATCAAAATACAAAGTCAAATTCCAAAGCCAAAAAAATTATATTCAGTCTGTTTAATGTACTTCTTTATATCTTTTTGTACTTGGAAAGTCAATTATATGCACCGGTTTACCAAATAGACTCTGTTATCGCCATCCGGGTTTTATATATTATGAATTCACTGGCGGGCTTCGGCTTTTTTATTATGTTTTTACTGATATATTACAGCGCCATCTATCATATGAAGTCTGCACTTTTGCAAACAGCGGAACGAGACCCGTTAACCGGATTATACAACCGGAGAACCATGTTGCAAATTTTAAATCATCGGTTATCCGGAGAGGACACCGGTACTTATGCCATTGCAATGTTTGATGTCGACTTTTTTAAATCGGTTAATGATACTTACGGCCATGATGCAGGCGATAAGGTGTTAAAATATTTATCAAAGCACTTTAAGACGCTCAGTGAAACAAATCACGACTTTTGGATTAGCCGTTGGGGTGGCGAGGAATTCCTTGCATTATACCGTTATGACGGGGATTCTGCCGCAGTTATCAGCCTTTTTGAGCAGCTTCGAAAAGACATAGAAAGCAATAAAATTTCTTATGAAGAAGCAGAGATTCCGATTACAATTACCATCGGTTTGACCTTTGTGACAGAAGAAAAGGAAGTAAAAGAATGGATTAAAGACGCCGACGCCTTACTTTACCTAGGCAAGAAAAACGGAAGAAACAGGGTGATGGTTTAAGCTATATGTTATAAATTTGCTGAAATTGACTTTACTAACCCAATATGTTACAATGCTATTATCAATAAGAGAGAGGTGAAAAGATGAGAAGATAGTTTACTTTTGTTTACATGATAATGTTAGTAACGCAGTATTTCGGACATCGGATACTGTTTATCGTGTTGCCCAAAGTGGATTATGTTCTCATAACCTCTCTTTTTTGTATGCAAAAATACTTATATCAAAATTGAGATGCTAACAGAAAGTATATCCTTTGGCAACTTTGTTGAAAGGAGAATTTTTATGACAAATACTATAAGTTTAAAGACTAATCTAAATACCAATCTTTGGATTGAAGGCCTGCAAGGTTCCGGAAAATCCACCTTATTGCAAGAACTTGTCACAATGAACCCTCAGTTAAAAGTCTGCCGTGAGGGTGACTATTCCCCGGTAGAACTGGCCTGGTGCACATGGATGGATAAGGAACAGTACGAAGCGGTTCTGGCCCGTTATGAGGCAATTTCCGAGGAAATCAAGCAGTATACGGTACAGGACGGTGACCGCTACATTGTAATGTACACCCGCATTCTTACGGATATTCCGGGCTTTCACAGGGATTTGGAGCAATACGAAATTTACAACGGACGTAAATCCTTTCACGAGATAAAAGAGATTGTCACATCTCGCTACAAGGCATTTCAGGATACCGGCTATGTGTTTGAATGTTCCTTTTTACAGAATCTTACGGAGGATCTGATTTTGTTCCATGAGAAAAGTGATGAGGAGATTCTCGCGTTTTACCGGGAATTGTACACTGCACTTGACAAAGATAGTTTTCGACTGGTGTATCTGTACAGCGACGATGTCGAAGAAAACATCCGTATCATCAGCAAAGAACGCAGCGACACCGACGGTACTCCGCTGTGGCTTCCCATGATGTTGGAATATCTGAAGCACTCGCCATACGGCATGAAATGCGGCCTGGAAAGCTTTGATGACTTGATAGTACACTTAAAGCATCGACAGGAGCTGGAGCTTCGCATTATAAAAGAAGTGGTGGGAGAGCGTGCAGTGATACTTCCGTCAAAGAAATGGCCAAAGGAACTGTTACTATTTGACACCGATAGAGTATAAATGATATAATTTTTCCGGAAGCATGGATTCTACAGTGCTTCCGGAAATTGTTTAGGGGCATGAGAGGAGTTTACTATGATATTTACAGCAAGAGAAAAGAAAATAGCCAAAACATATCGAATGATAGCATATATATCAATTCCGATATTACTTATTTCAGGTGTAATCTTTACCTATGTCACCGATTTTGAACGTTCCTACCCACTGGGGATACTATTACTGTTTAGCGGTATTTTCCTACTGCTTTTTACACTTTTTCTTCATTCGCTATTAAATTCGAAAGAGGAATCCACGACAACATACAGGGTATACCAGCGTACAAAAGTTGTTCTGTTGGCAATCGTCCTGTTTTTCTTTGCGGGAAGCCGTGTATTGGTTTCCTTATCCGATATAGCCTTGGGAACAAAAGAAGTTGTGCTGACAGAAGCAAAGGTAAAGACAATAAAAGAGGGACTCCGCAAATACGGTTCAACTGACGTAACTTATTTAATCGGAAGAACAAAAAACGGTGAAACAATAAAAATTCGCATCAGAGAATATGAGACAGAAAGCAAGACACGCACCTTATTAAAGACAAGTGATGAAGTAATTGTGTCTTATTATAAATCACTTAAAACACTATATGATATAAAAGCGAAAGATTAAGCAACTGATTTCGATTGCTTTGACAAATCCTTACAGAAAAGCTATTTTGCTCCGAAAGAGGAAATAGAGCCGTTTATTTTGCTTTTTTTACTCTGTATTTATTTCCTGTACTTTTTTATAATTGGTATATTAAATATGATATGAGAGGAGACCATGTTATGGAAAACGGAATCAACACAAAGGAAAAGAAGAAAGCAAGAACAAAACTGATGCTATTTATATTGGGATCAATAATACTTATTCTTGTAGGTGGTATTATTTCAAGTTTACCTATTTCTAAAGGCTACTATCCGCTGGGAAGACTGCTTACTATGAGCGGTACTTTAATTTTTATTACATTTATGGCTTGGAGTAATGTAAAAAGCACGTCGAGATCTTCTTTACAAAAAATCGTTGCCGTACTGCTTATAGGTATCCTTTTTATCTGGACTGCTAGAATTGTAGCAAATGCAATCTATGATTTTGTGAAAGGTCCGCAGGAAATTGTGTTAGAAGATGCAGAGATAGTTCAAAAACGCAGGTACAGCAGATATGGTTCAGGTCAACTTGTAAACCATTTAACAGGAAAAACAGAAGACGGTACTTCAATAGAGGTTCAGATCTTCGATGACAACCTTGAAGATGCGAAAGCAGTACTAAAGGGAAATGATAGTGTAATTGTGTATTATTATAAAGGGAATTCTTATAAAGTGCTTTATGATATAAAAAAAGCAGATTAAAATGACTGATTCGAATACAACGGAGGATTAACTTATGGATATGAAATTAAAAAAGAAATTATTATTTATGTTTGACTTTTATGCATTTTTACCGTTGGTGTGTTTGATCTTGATGTTCTGTATTATATCCGGAGAACCGTCACCGCTTATTATTATACCTATTATAGGATTTGCCATCTGGGTACTAGCCTTGATTATCGGACCGATTATTGCCCTCAGTAAAGGCACGAAAGTGGCTCGTCAAAAGCAACTGGCTGGTGCTAAACTTCAAAAGAGACCGGACCATACGGTTTATCAGGCAAACACCGTAATATTCGAGCAGTTGAAAATCCGCCGGAAGAAGATGATTCTCTTGATTCTCGGACTCGCAACGATTCCGACATTTTTACTTGGCATCCTGCTTTCGGCAATCACCGATTTCGAAGCCGCTTGGATTGTTTTAATTTTTCTACTGTTGCTTTTTGTCGGCTTTCACGTATTCCTTTTATATTGGTTTCATGAAGAAGAAACAAAGTATAAGTATTTCCCGGGCTGTCCGGATCAATTTCGTCATGAGGTATCGGTGGAATTTGATTTAAACACTCCGGGGAAGGTCTTATGCAAGTTTACCTTACCGGGTTATCATACCGAACAATTAAAAGAATTGAAAGGTGTTTATTATAACACAACCACAAAAATACTGGTGTGTATGTGGGGCGAAATAAGACAAAGAAACAGTGGCAGAGGCGTTCAACAAGATTCTTTGATAATTACTCTTTCCCAGCCGCAATCGGAAGAGTTGTACTGCCTTTTAAAAGAGAACGGTGTACAAAACATCCAAGAGTTATCCATTTCTAACGGAACCTATATTGCAAAAGCAATCAATGAAAAGTAGAAAAGGAGATTTGTTATTATGAAAAAAGCTAATGTTGTATTTTTTGAACACATCCGATTGTACGGCACCAAACTTGGGATACTGCTTGCGCTTTGGGCGATGCTTCCGTTTCTTAGTTTGCTGTTCGTAATGATTCCGTCCCCATTCACCGTGGTATTGGGGATCATTGGGTTCATTGCTTTTATAGTGTTGTGCGTTTATCTTATTATTTATGCAATAAACCGAAGCAAAACCGTCTATAAGCTCTTTCCTGGATGCCCGGCAAAGTACCGTTATGACGAATCTGTTGCATTTGACTTTGAAACCGTTCCGGGAGAAGTTCGTTGTCAGCTCATTTCTTCCGAAAAGCCGGACAAGTTTTATACAATCCAATCAATAGAATACGATGAGGTAACTAAGGTTTTTAAATTTGTTATATCAAGCGGTATTATCATTGTACCGGGTGGCGCAACCGGTGTGTATGCTACATCCAGATACTTTACCGGAGTGGTCGGTGCACCGGATTCCGAGGAATTAATGAGACTTCTCAAGGAACATCATATCAGTTTCAAATCATTTGATACGGAAATGGCATACTATGTTGTGGCAGCGTTAAATGAGAAACGGTAAAGGAGCATATTTATATGTATAAGGCGAAAGGTGTACTATTTGAATACCAAAACATATATCCCAAGCGTTATTTGTTTGGATTTTATCTATGGCTGATGTTTCCCTTTTTAATTCTATTTATGCTATTCGTTGAGGATAGATTAAAAAACGCCCCCGAAAGTATACATAATATTCTTATGTTAATGATTAACCTTGGCATTATCCTTTGGCTTCCGGCCGGCATTATTGGGGCAATTTGCTTTCGTAATACTGTTAGAAAAATATTTCGTTATTTCCCGAAATGTCCGCAGGAGTTTCGTCATAATGTAACTGCCGAATTTGATTTTACTTCAAAGCCCGTAGGAGTGGGTTGTAAAATCATATCTCAGTATGAACGAACTGGATATTACGTCAAACTCGGAACTATAAAATATGACGACGCCACAAAAATATTGGTATTCAGCTGGCTCAGCAAATTCCCGGAATCACGCCGTCTCCGGGGCAGATACCGCCATTCGGAACCGGCTTATGTAGTTATTCCGGCACCGTATTCGGAAGAGCTTATGAATCTCATCCATGAGAATAAGATAGAAGGCATCGAAAGCTTTGATACAGAGATGGCGAATTATGTGGCGAAGGCGTTGAAAGAGTAAAATAAAGGAGGGATAACACATGTCGGGAACTGTAATCGGAGTTTTATGTGTGGCAGCATTTTTACTTATTTTAGGCATTGTTCTTTGTACCGGCCACGGTAGCCGGTTCATTGCCGGTTATAACACCATGAAGCCGGAAGAACAGGCAAAATACGACAAGAAAAAGCTTTGTCGCGGAACCGGCATCTTTGTACTTATTATAGCTGCAATCTGCGTTATTATGGGTTTAACTGAAGCTTTTTGTACCAAAGCGGTTGTAGATATCATGGCAAAGATATGTGTTGTTCTGGTTATCCTAATAAGTGTGTTATGGATTATATTGGGAAATATTCTTTGTAAAAAGTAACATTCCAAACAGAAGTACATTACAAAACTTATAACAAAAAGCAGGAGAAGGGGCCATACGGAACCTTCTCCTTAGTTTTATATTGCTTTTCATTCAAAGAAGTTGACAGATTTAGAACATCCGGAACAACCCGATGACCTTACCCAAAATCTCGACTTCGTTCACGATAATCGGGTCCATGGTGTCATTTTCCGGTTGGAGACGATAGTAGCCGTCTTCCTTATAAAAAGTCTTTACCGTAACAGAATCCTCGATAAGAGCCACAACAAAATCACCGTTCTTTGCGTAATTCTGCTTCTTAATCAAAATCTGATCGCCGTTAAAGATTCCCGCATTGATCATACTGTCGCCCTTTACATGGAGCATAAAGGTCTCCGCATTCGGCAAATAATCCGTCGGGATAGGGAAGTAGGACTCCACATTCTCCACGGCTAAGATCGGCTGGCCTGCAGTCACGGTACCTACTACCGGAATATAAGCCATCTCACGACGGGTAATATTGAAATTATCATCAACAATCTCAATGGCACGCGGCTTTGCCGGGTCACGACGGATGTAACCGTTCTTCTCCAGGCTTTCCAGATGTGCATGTACGGAAGAAGTGGACTTTAACTTAACGGCCTCACAAATCTCACGCACCGCCGGCGGATATCCCTTATTCAAAATACGTTCTTTCATAAAGTCTAAGATTTCCTGCTGCTTTGCAGTGATTTTACCATAACCCATAGACGTTACCTCCTTCTATCATAAAACAAACTTTTGTTTCCTTGTACCAAGTATAACACATCAAACACCTGTTTGTCAAACTTTTGTTCGAAATTTTTACAAAAACCTATTGACAAACAATTGTTCGCATGTTATATTATAAACAGATGTTCGGGAATGTTTGTTCTGTTTTTAGGAGGTATGAGTATGGATAGAGTAGTAAATCACGAGATTGTAAACGAGTATCGTTCTTACCGGCAGATTGCCGAGGCACGCCGCAGCATGAAGCGTAAAGCTGTTTTACAGAAGGTTGCCATTGCTGTGCTTAGTATTGCGGTCATTGTTCTTGCCATTTTACTATTTGCACCGTCTGCTCAGGCTGAGGCAGAGAGTACCGTTACTTATGAGAAGCGTATCGTTTCCGTACGTGTTACAGAGAATGACTCCCTCTGGAAGATTGCGGAGCGTTTTTATTGCGAGGAGAAGGAGAGTATCCCGGAGTTTGTACGTTCCATCAAGGAGACGAATCATTTAGAGAGCGACACCATTTATCCGGATACCTATCTGGTTGTTCAGTACTACGTAAAAAAGACGCTGTCTTAGTCCTTTCTGACAAGCCAACGTCTCTTACCTACTCGTTATCCTTTATTTTCTTCTCGAACCGTTTTCCGCCTTTTTCCAGGCCAGTAACGTACCGTCGGTAATCGCATGGAACATTCGCTCCTTGGAGCCTTTATATTCCTCATTTAATCGCTTTACCAGGTCCTTGGTATCGGCCCGTTTGGTCAAACCGTCCGCCGGACACGGGTTCTTCTTCACCGGAAGATTGTACTTATGCTGAAAGCCTATGATATCTGCCTCTTCCACATAGATTAACGGGCGTATCAGCGTAATGTCCGAACGGTCCAGATAGGTCACGGGAGAGAAGCAGTTATATCTTCCTTCATATAACAAAGACATCAGCATTGTCTCTATGACATCGTCCTTATGGTGGGCATAGGCAGACTTGTTACATCCTAACTCCTTAGCTTTATCATTAAAGGCTCCCTTCCTAAGCTTTGCACATAAGGAACAAGGATTGCTTTCTTCTCTAACATTAAAAATCACTTCCCCGATTTCTGTCTTCTGTACATAATACGGCACCTGTAGTTCTTCACACAGGGCTCTGATTTCACTCAAATCAAAGCCTTCAAATCCTAAATCTACCGTAATTGCACACAGTTCAAAAGGGTTCGGATAAAACCGTCGCAGCCCCGCCAGAGCATAGAGCAGTGCGAGAGAATCTTTTCCTCCCGAGATACCGATTGCGATTTTATCTCCCGGCTGAATCATTTGATAATCATCCACCGCTTTTCTTGTATAGCTGAGTAATTGCTGCAACTTCATATCTTATTCCTTTCCAATCTTTTCCTCAGATTCTAAGATATAGTACTTTTGGCATATCAACTATACCATATCATGCGGTTTTTGACAAGTTTTTTCTTTTCATAGGACGTTTTGACACACTTATAACACTTTTCTTTTCTACAATGAATCCATACGATGCACTTGTGGGATTCTTAGGAAAGGTGGTTAACTTTTTTCTATGCAAAGAACAAAAGACAATATCCGTTATAGAAAAATACTACGCTGTGTTCTGAGCGGTGTTTGTATGGCCTCCCTTCTTTTTGTGGGAGTAGCGCGTCCGCCGGTATACTCCGTAACGGCTGCAACAATATCAGTACATAACTATGTTACCGATGATACTGTTTCCTATACCGGTGAGACAGTCCGTTATAAAGTAGACGGTTCCCTTTTGGAATCTGCTCCGCCGGGGCTGATTTTATCAAACGGTGCTGCGGTAGGTCCGTTTCATGAGGTGTTTCAGGAAGCTTTAGGCGCAAAAACCGATTATGTCGACGGTCGTACAAAATTTACGGTTTCCTACGGCCCGCATACCATTGAGATGACGTTAGGCAATCG
>JAZUBD010000395.1:0-5255 GCA_045638305.1 Lachnospiraceae bacterium | reverse complement strand
CCGACTTTTATGCTTCTTTGATATCGTGCAATTCCCAAACATGGATGTTAATCGGAATAACCTCCGAACCGCAGTAGTCACAGAATTTGCGGCCCAGGTCCGTAATGGCCGCGCCACAGTGAGGGCAATCGGCAGCATAGCCGTTGGCGTGTCCGTACTCGTTTGCATCCTGTACATACATCATATGGGTGTTGTATCGGGCCTGTACTTTCTTTGTGCCGGTCAGGTATTGGACGCCGGACTGGAACACAACCACACAGGTACCGGATTGTTTGGTATAATCCTTGATTTCGGTCCGGTGAATCCGGATGCTTGCATAGTTTTTCTTCTCGGAAAGGAACTTTTTTAAGTGACTTTCCGCAATTCCCTTTAATTCTGCCAGATTCAGTTCCGGGAAGTCTTCCTGGATGACAGGGGCGTATACCGCGGTCATGCCGGCTACCGACTTTGGTGTGTTGGCGATTTCTTCATTCCGAGTTTCGATTAATTCGGTCAGATTATCCGTGCCGAACAGATTGTTCATGGTACTTTTTGCTTTGTTTATGGTGTTTCTTGCCTTTCTGTAAAAATAAAAGATGGTACAAATCAGTAAGATCAAGGCAATGCTACCCATTAGCATGCCGACTCCCAGTAGTATTCTCATGGTTTCCTCCCTACAGGTATCACCTGTTGTCGAAAATTTTCTCTAGGGAGAGTATAACAGAAAATGATGCGGATTGCACGAATTTTTTACGGAAAAATTACGGTGAGGAATATTGACACTGTTTTAAAAATCGTGTAGACTAGATTTTATGTGATGGAGGTTTATCAATGGGACTTTTCGACTTGTTTGTAATTGCCGTGGGACTGTCCATGGACGCCTTTGCGGTAGCGATTTGTAAAGGACTTTCCGTAAAGAAGGTAACTTTAAAGCACGGTTTGATTGTAGGCTTGTATTTCGGAGGCTTCCAGGCCGGAATGCCGCTTCTGGGGTATTTGCTCGGCAGTAGCTTTGCAAAGTATATAGAAGCCTTTGACCATTGGGTAGCCTTTGTTTTGTTAGGGATTATCGGCATCAATATGATTCGTGAGTCGAGGGAAAAAGAAGAGGAGCTGAATGCTTCCTTCGGCTTTAAGGCCATGCTTCCTATGGCGGTTGCTACCAGTATCGATGCGTTGGCGGTAGGGATTTCCTTTGCATTTATGCGGGTACAAATCGGATGGGCGGTTTTGTTTATCGGAGTGATTACTTTTTCTTTGTCCGCTATCGGAGTAAAGCTTGGCAATCTGTTCGGTGCAAAGTATAAATCGGCGGCAGAGTTGTCCGGCGGTATTATTTTGATTTTGTTGGGGACGAAGATTTTACTGGAGCATTTGGGTGTGTTGTAAGACGAGTGTTTGATTCGGTTGAAACGGAATGAGTAGTGAAAAGAGAGGGCAAACGAGATGAAAATCGGATTTGACAATGACAAATATTTGAAGATGCAGTCGGAGTATATTATGAAGCGCATCGAGAAGTTCGGAGATAAGCTTTATCTGGAGTTCGGCGGAAAACTGTTGGATGATTATCACGCATCCAGAGTATTGCCGGGCTTTGAGCCGGACAGTAAATTAAAGATGCTTTTAAAGCTTGCGGACCAGGCGGAAGTGATTATTGTCATCGGTGCGGATTCGATTGAGCAGAATAAAAAGCGTGAGGATTTGGGAATCACCTACGATGAGGACGTAGTTCGTCTGGTAGAAGGCTACCGTGACTGCGGTTTGTATGTAGGCAGTGTAGTTGTAACCAAGTATGCGGGACAGGCTGCCGCGGATATGTTTAAGGAGAAGTTGGAAAAGAAAGGAATTAAGGTATATCGCCACTATGTAATCGAGGGATATCCGACAAATGTTTCCCAGATTGTCAGTGATGACGGTTTCGGAAAGAATGACTACATCGAGACGGACCGCCCGCTGGTGGTAGTAACGGCACCAGGCCCGGGTAGCGGAAAGATGGCAACCTGTCTTTCCCAGTTGTATCACGAAAATAAGCGCGGGATTAAGGCCGGATACGCAAAGTTTGAGACGTTTCCGATTTGGAACCTGCCGCTGAAGCATCCGGTAAATCTGGCGTATGAGGCTGCTACGGCGGATTTGAATGATGTGAATATGATTGACCCGTTCCATTTGGAAGCATACGGGGAGACGACGGTTAATTACAACCGTGATATTGAAATCTTTCCGGTATTAAATGCGGTATTTGATGAGATTTACGGTGAGAATTTATATAAGTCCCCGACGGACATGGGTGTTAATATGGTGGGCAACTGTATTATCGATGATGAGGTGTGCTGTCAGGCTTCCAAAATGGAAGTGATTCGTCGGTATTACCGTGCCATGAATAAGCTGGCTAAGGGCGAGGATACGGAAAACGAAGTATATAAGATTGAACTTTTGATGAAGCAGGCAAAAGTTACCACCGATGACCGTGCGGTGACGGTGGCGGCGAAAAAACGAGCGGAGCTTCTCGGTGTCGGAACGGCAGCAATCGAGCTTTCGGACGGTATGATTATTACCTCCAAGACGTCGGATTTGCTGGGGGCTTCCGCAGCATTACTGTTAAATGCACTGAAGTATCTTGCGGGTGTGGATCATGATACTCACTTGATTTCTCCGCAGGCCATCGAACCGATTCAGGATTTAAAGGTAGGATATTTGGGAAGTAAAAACCCACGTCTTCATACGGACGAAGTGTTGATTGCACTTGCGATTTCTGCGATGGATGATGAGAATGCACGACTTGCCATGAGCAAGCTTCCGGAGCTTTCCGGATGTCAGGTGCACACCTCTGTCATGCTGTCTGAAGTGGACCTTCGTATCTTTAAGAAGCTGGGTGTGGATTTGACCTGTGAACCGATTTTGAAAAAAGGAAGATAAAAGGCAGAGTTCCGCAATTTAATTGTGGGACTCTTTCTTATTAGCTTTACATTTGTCGGAAAATGAGGTATACTTAGGATAAGTATGTAGGCTGAAGAATAACGGAGGTGTGCCATGAAGTTGAAAAAGTTCATCGGAGTGTTATTTTGGGCATGTACATTGGCTTTGTTGGCCGGATGCTATGAGCCTTTGGATATTACAGATAGTGAAATGGATATGGTTGCGGAATATGCCGCCGGTGTATTGGTGAAGCATGGCACAAATGCAACGGATTCTCTTTTAGATCGTGAGGAGCAGGAGGAGGCTTTTGCAAAGCTGGCTACTCCGACTCCGCGTCCGACCTTTAAGCCGGTGAAGGAAGATAAGGACCCGGTGCAGGGGGAAGATACCACAGAAAAGGTGACACCTACCGCAAAGCCTACGGCAACGCCGGTGCCGGATAATTCCGAGATAACGATGCAGGATTTGACTGCACTTATGGGAAAGAAGGACTTTTTCTTCCGCTATACCGGATATGAGACGACGCTTTTGTATCAGGGAACCGGAGATTTGTTTGCGGCAGCGGGAGAAGGCAAGCAGTTGGTAGTATTGGAGTTTGAAGTGACCAACCGGTCCGATTCCGGAGCTACGTTGGTGTTGAATAAGGGGGCGTCCAAGGAGTTTGTCTATACGCTTCGCGGGGATGGAAAGGTGATTCGTCCGAGTCTTACCTTGTTGGAGGAGGATTTTTACACCTCGTACGAAAAATCTTATAAACCGGGAGAGACAAAGACTTGTGTTCTCGTGTTTGAATGTGAGGAAGCTTTTACGGAACATGCATTAACGCTTTCGGTTTTAAAAGATGTGGAAGGCAATGAGGACGCGGTCCTGATAAAAATAAAATAAGTGCAAGAATATTTTTAAAAATCTTGGAAAGTGTTTGATTTTTTTGCTGATTTGAAGTATAATATAACCATAATATACGCTATAAAGTAGCAGTCAGGAACGGAGGTAGCATATATGGAAACGGGTATTTTATTAGAGAGCGGAACAAATGAGTTGGAGATTTTGGAATTCCGTATCGGTGCAAATCATTACGGTATCAATGTGGCAAAGGTACGTGAGATTCTTCCTTTTAAGGAACCGACACCGATTCCGAATGCGCATCCTTGCATTGAAGGTATTTTTATGCCGCGTGACGAGATTATTACGATTGTTGATTTGGCAAAGCATTTGAATATGCCGGCGTCCGGCGGTACTATGGATATGTATATCGTTACAAATTTCAATAAGTTGAATATCGGATTTCACGTACATAACGTAGTCGGTATTTCCCGTGTATCCTGGTCGGATATTTCAAAGCCGGATGCTACCTTGAGCGGAAACGGTACGGGAGTTGCCACCGGTATTATTAAGCTGGACGGCAAACTGATTATCATTCTTGATTTTGAGAAGATTATTTCCGACATCAGTCCGGAGACGGGACTTAAGGTTTCCGAGATTGACCAGTTGGGACCGAGAGAGAGAAATACGGCTCCGATTTTGATTGCGGAGGATTCCGCATTATTAGGTAAGTTAATCAGCGAGAGTCTGAGTAAGGCAGGATACACCAACCTGACCATGACAACCAACGGTCAGGAGGCGTGGGATCGACTGAACCAGTATAAAAATGAGGGCGTTCTGGACCAAAGGGTTCGCTTGATTATTACCGATATCGAGATGCCGCAGATGGATGGTCATCGTTTGACGAAGCTGGTAAAAGATTCTACGGCATTTGCGCATATTCCGGTTATGATTTTCTCTTCGTTGGTAAACGACGAGATGAGAAAGAAAGGGGAAGCACTCGGTGCGGATGCACAGCTTTCCAAACCGGAAATCGGCCATCTGGTAGAAGCAATCGATCGAATTTTATGGAAATAAAACGTATCTTGAAAGGTGCAGTATATGGCGAAATGCAGAAATTGTGGTACAGAGGTTCCGGACGGTTCGGAATACTGTGCGGAATGTGTAAGCAAATTGAATACTGCGAAAGATTCGGAATCATATCTGGATAGTTTATTGAATGCAGTTATGACAGAGGAACCGAAACAAAGGGAGATTGTTTTTCCGAAAAAGGAAGCAAGCTCTCTTGTTTCCATGCCTACAGATAGGAAAACGGAAGAACCGGTAGTGTCGGAAGAACTCCCGCAGGAGTTTATCGATGTGCCGGAAGAGGACGCATCCTCCATAGAGGCCTTTGATACTTTTTTCGACGGAGAAGAAGAACTTCCGGATTTAAAGAATTACAGCATTTTTGGGGATGTGGATGAAGGTACGGTAGACCGTATGCTGGCAGAGGATTTGGGCGAGACCGGACTCTGGGGGCAGGAGGATGTACAAGA
>JAZUBD010000394.1:0-2765 GCA_045638305.1 Lachnospiraceae bacterium | reverse complement strand
GACCGCTTGGCCTCCGACTTCACAGTACCGGTGGCGTAGGAGACAAGACCTCCCTGATTTTAGGACCCATGGTGGCATCTCTTGGGGTTCCGGTAGCAAAAATGTCCGGACGAGGCCTTGGACATACCGGTGGCACCATTGACAAGCTGGAGAGTTTTCCCGGATTCTCCGTATCGATTTCCAACGACCGATTTATTGAAAATGTCAATCGTATGAAGTTGGCGATAATCGGCCAGACCGCAGACTTGGCCCCGGCGGATAAAAAGCTGTACGCACTTCGTGACGTAACCGCCACGGTGGATCAGCTTTCCTTAATCGCCAGCAGTATTATGAGTAAAAAACTGGCGGCCGGCTCCGACGTGATTGTGCTGGATGTAAAGGCCGGTAGCGGCGCCTTTATGAAAACCTATGAAGATGCCAGAAAGTTAGCGGAAACCATGGTACGCATCGGCAACGGTGCCGGCAGAAAGACCTACGCGGTAATTTCCGATATGAACCAGCCGTTAGGCTTTGCCGTAGGAAATATATTAGAAGTCAAAGAGGCAATCGAAGCCTTAAACGGCAGAGCACCGGAAGATTTAAATGATGCCTGCATGACACTGGCGTCTTATATGTTACTGGGAGTGGGACGAGTGACTTCCGTTCCGGAGGCAAGAGAGCTTCTGACGGAATCGATTCGTTCCGGTGCCGCCCTGCAAAAGCTCGCCGAGTTTGTGGAGGCTCAGGGCGGTGACAAACGCTATGTTTTCGAACCGGACCGGTTCCCAAAGGCGAGCCTGACCTATGAAGTAAAGGCACAGGCAGAAGGTTTTATTTCCGGTATGAATACGGAAGAAATCGGTCTGACTTCCCTTGTCCTAGGCGGCGGAAGAGAGACTAAGGAGAGTGAAATCGACCTAACCGTGGGCATTGTGTTCGAAAAGAAGATAGGAGCAAAGGTAAACGCGGGAGATACCATCGCTGTACTTCATGCAAACGATGCAAAAAAGCTTTCCGTTGCCGCAGATCGCTTACAGAAGGCAATCACCATCGGACAGACACCGGTTTCACCGACTTCGCATATTTTAGGTGTAGTGGAACAGTCATAGTTTAGGCTTTTCCGAATATCTTGTAAAAAGAGATGTTTCGGAGCGTTACAATGAAAAACTTTATATGCAAAACGCAAAACAAAACAGGGAAAGGGATACGGGCAGGACGCGCACTTGCCGGTATCCTTTCTGTTTTTCTTTTTGCAGAAGCGTTGCTTTTACCGTTAGGAAGAACCGTAAGCGTATCGGCGGGAGGAATTCCCGAAGAAGAGGATATTTCGATAGCAGATATGTCAGCGGATGTTTTAGATGAAAACGATACAGAAAACCTTGCTGTTGTTGCGCTGGAAGGACTTAACGTCACCTCAGAATCGGTTATCCTGATGGAAACGGAATCCGGCACCGTTATTGCGGAAAAAGAGGCAGACAAGGCACGTCCCATTGCCAGTGTTACGAAAATAATGACCCTACTTTTAATTGCGGAAGCGGTAGATGCAGGGAAGATTAATCTCACCGATACGGTAACCGTCAGCGAATATGCAGCCTCCATGGGCGGATCCCAGGTATTTTTGGAGCCGGGGGAGTCCCAGAACGTAGAAACCATGATAAAATGCATCAGTATTTCCAGTGCAAACGATGCCTGTGTGGCCATGGCGGAGCATTTGGCCGGTAGTGAGGCTTCTTTTGTGGAGATGATGAATGCAAAAGCAAAGGACCTTGGGATGAAAAAAACCACCTTTCATAATTGTTGCGGACTGGATGTTACCGGACATGTATCCTGCGCACGAGATGTGGCACTTATGTCTGCGCAACTGATGAAACACCATCCGTGGATTACGAAATATACCACAACCTGGATGGATACCATCATTCATACCACAAGACGTGGAAGCAGCGAATTCGGTCTTGCCAATACCAATAAGCTATTAAAGCAATACAACGGAATTACAGGGTTAAAAACCGGTTCTACCGATGAGGCAAAGTATTGTTTGTCCGCTACCGCAGAGCGAAACGGCGTGAAGCTGGTGGCGGTGGTGCTGGCAGGACCGGATACAAAGACACGCTTCCGGGAAGCAGCAGCGCTTCTGGATTACGGCTTTGCCAAGTGTACCGTATATCGGGATGAGGGGGCGGATTTCCCGCTTACGGAGGTCGAGGTAAAGAAGGGCTGTGAAAAGAACGTTGCGGTCGCCTTAAAATCTAAATTCAGCCACGTTTTTACCTCCGGAGAGGATTTGTCCGCAATCAAACGTGAAATTGTCTTAAAGGACAAAATTCAGGCTCCGTTGAAAAAGGGAGATGTGGTGGGAGAATATCACTATAGTCTTAACGGAACGTCATTGGGAAGTGTTGACATTATCTGTAGGGAAGAGGTAAAGAGATTGAGTTTCGGAACAAGCTTTTTGAAATGCAAAGACTTGTTTTTCAGAGCAAAAGAATCGAAGCAATCAACTACAATTCGCGTAAATGAACCGGAAACCGGGGAGAAACTTTCATTGACACAATCTCAAAAATAAAGTATGATAGAGAAGTGAAGAAATCACAGGAATCACATGCGGTTATTAATAGGACGGGAGGTATGTAAATGAAACGCAACAGTCTTTTTTTGCTCGGTACGGCGGCAGTGGCGATAGGTGCAACGATTTATCAGCTTGTGGAACACGGCGTGCCGGTAAGAAGAGAATATGACGTGGAAGTTCCGGAACCATTATCCGGCTTGCGGATTGTTATGCTTTC
>JAZUBD010000393.1:0-3135 GCA_045638305.1 Lachnospiraceae bacterium | reverse complement strand
GTTCTTCCCGTACGGTTCCGTTCCTGTCCAAGGCTACGGGCTATTCCTTGGCTGACATTGCTACGGAGGTTATCCTTGGCAAGAGCCTGAAGGAATTGGGATTCTTCGATATTTATCCGGAAGAGAAGGAACGTTGGTACGTAAAGGCGCCGGTGTTCTCCTTCAATAAGATTCGTGGATTAGATGCTTATCTTTCTCCGGAAATGAAGTCCACCGGTGAGGCAATCGGTTATGACCGCACCATGACCCGTGCAGTCTATAAGGCACTTCAGGCGTCCGGAATGCATCTGCAGAACTACGGCACCGTATTCTGTACCATTGCTGACAAGGATAAGGAAGAGGCATTGCCGTTAATCCGTCGTTTCTATCAGTTGGGCTTCAATATCCAGGCAACGGTAGGTACTGCGAATTTCCTGAAAGACCATGGTATTCGTACCCATGCACTGGTGAAGATCAGTGACGGAAGTGATGAAATTCCGAATGCATTGCGTCAGGGCCATATTGCTTACTTTATCAACACCAAGAATCCGGGCTCTAACAGCGAAAGCGACGGTGCACAGATTCGTCAGGTTGCAACCGAGTACAATGTAACCATGTTCACCTCTCTGGATACCGTTAAGGCATTGCTGGATGTTCTGGAGGAGACCACACTGACCATCTCTACGATTGATGCGTAATAAATAATAATAAAAATACATCGGAGGTACAAAAAATGGGTAAAGACGTAATTGTAGCATGTGACTTCGCTTCTGCGGAAGCAACCTTTGCATTCTTAGACAAGTTCGCGGAATGTACCCGTAAGCCTTTTCTTAAGATCGGCATGGAACTGTATTATGCAGAAGGCCCGTCCATCGTAAAAGAAATTAAGGCGCGCGGTCACAAGATTTTCCTTGATTTGAAGCTTCACGATATTCCGAACACGGTGAAGAAGGCAATGGCAGTTCTTTCCAACCTGGATGTTGATATTACCAACCTGCATGCAGCAGGTACCACTGCCATGATGAAGGGTGCGCTGGAAGGCTTAACCCGTCCGGACGGTACCCGTCCGTTGTTGATTGCTGTTACACAGCTGACTTCCACCGACCAGGAGGCCATGGAGCGCGACATCTTAATCAATCATCCGATTGACGAGGTGGTTATGCATTACGCCGAGACCGCAAAGAATGCGGGGCTGGATGGTATTGTATGCTCTCCGCTTGAAGCAGGTAAGGTTCACAACCGTTGCGGCGAGAAGTTCTTAACCATCACTCCGGGTGTTCGTTTTGCGGACGGTGATGTCGGTGACCAGAAGCGCGTTATGACCCCGGTGGCTGCAAAGGAAATCGGTTCCGACTATATTGTTGTGGGCCGTCCGATTACCGCTGCAGAAGATCCGGTTGCTGCTTACGAGCGTTGCGTAGCTGAGTTCTGTGACTAAGCGGTGGTGCTGTGGCAAAGGCAAATGATTACTATTATGAACAATTGAATAAGGAACAGCAGAGGGCGTATTATGCCATGAAGGAAGGCCTGTTAAACCTCAAGGATTCCTTCGCGGTGCCCATGCTGTCCCGGAAAGAGTTGTCGGATATTTATTTTATGATTCGTATGGATTGTCCGGCACTCTTTTATTCTGTGACCTTTACTTATAAGTATTATCCGGATTCTACGGCAGTAGAAATGACGCCGCAGTATCTTTTTCCGAAGAATAAAATCAAGGAACATTGCCAGGCGATGGAGTCCAGAGTGAAAAAGCTGGCTCATCAGGCGGCGGACCTGGATGAAAAGGGAAAAGAGCTCTTTATCCACGACTTCATCGTAAAGAATGTGAAATATGATAAGTTGAAGAAGGAGTATTCCCACGAAATGATCGGAGCGCTGGGAAACGGAGTGGCTGTCTGCGAAGGGATGGCGAAGGCGGTAAAAATCCTGTGCGATGAACTGAATCTCTGGTGCATTATAGCGGTGTCCGAAGCAAATCCGGACAAAGGAATTAAATACCGGCACGCCTGGAATATTATCCGCATCGGCGGACAATATTATCATTTGGACGTGACCTTTGACAACACACTTTCCAAAGACGATACGGTGCGCTACGACTATGTGAACTTGTCGGACAAGCAGATGTTTAGGGACCACGAGCCGGTCATCTGGAAGGTACCGGTTTGCAATGATAACGACGGGTTTTATTACAAAGAGAAGAAGATTTCCTGGACCACCATGGATGAGGTACGAAACCGGACAAAGCAGGCGGTAAAGAAAGGAAAGGTACTTTTATTCCATTGGCGGGGCGGGTATCTGACGAAAGAAATTCTGTCAGCGCTTTTGGACATTTTTGATCAAGAAGCCCGGGCAAAGGGAAAACGTGCTTACACTTCCGTGAACTGGCCGCAGGCAGTCCTGCGGGTGCGGTTTGAAGACGGAGTGGGCGAGGAAATATTTGAAATGGAAGAGGCAAACGAAGGGGAGAAGTATACATAATGCATACTTCTCCCTCAATTTTTGCTTATGGTTACCTGATTACCAAATTCTATAATTGCCGCTCAATGCTAAAAATGCAAACATGTACAAACAATTGTCATAGTAACGCCACTTTCCGGTATTCATCGGCATATTCCAGAAGCGCTCTACCCATTCCTTGCTGAACTCGGTTTCGCCTGCCAGTACGGACTGAGCTACCGTTGCCGGTATGCCTAAGTTCGTAATCGGTTCTTCCTCTGCCTTTGTACCGTCAATTTCCCATTTATAGTAATGACCATCGCGGGCATATTCCGCAAGATATCTTTGGATATTCTTGGCGGCGGCACACTGGCCGATGTCCTTGCCGAACCATTCATAGTCCAGACCGATATTGGCTACGGTACGATAAGCATCGCTGAAGAACCAGTCGTGTCTTGTAGGCATCCAATCAAACTTTCTGCGCATCGGAGTACCGTCAAATTCCGCATATTCCGCACTGAAGCCCGTCACCGGGTGGCACGCGTTTAACAGATGCTCACGGCTGACTTCGGTAGCCTTTTTCCAAAACGCTCTGTCTTCTTCGTCTGCCCAAAGTGCAAATAACTCATAGAAATGAGGCAGATGATAGGAAGGATCCGTAAAGTCCATGCCCGGTACAAACATAATCTGATAATTTTCCAGATTCCACATCGGAAGCTC
>JAZUBD010000392.1:0-8006 GCA_045638305.1 Lachnospiraceae bacterium | reverse complement strand
CTTTACCGTCGGGCTGTCTGCCAGTACAATACCGGTTTCTTTCTCTAATGCCACCAATTCATCGTACAAGGCATCATATTCATAATTGCTCATAATTTCGGAACTATCCTGATAATATGCCTTTGCCGCCTCTTTCAAAATCCGATGCAGTTCACGCATACGTTCCATCTGTTTTGTTTCCTCCATGGCTTCCTCCTTCTTTGATGCCGTTCCTCCATCCATACGTTTCCGGGTCACAAGTGACACAACGCTCTTCAATTTTATGCCTTGCGATAACTGTTCGTTCCTCTTCGTTCGGATGCAGGTTTTCCTTCCCTCTCGGCTCCCGGTCTTACGGACCGTTCCCTCATCGTACGTCCTTCCGTCTCTCCTGCCTTCTTTTCCTTCGGAACCGCATAGGTTACACTGCCTTCGCTCTTGGACTTATCATGAAGCACCGGCGCATTGGAAGACTTCCGAATCAGACTCTGAAGTTCAGAAAGCTCCTGCGGTGTCAGCTTACGATAATCGCCCGTCTTTAAATGTCCCAACCGGATATTCATGATACGTACTCTCTGTAAGTGTACCACACGATACCCGAAATACTCACACATACGGCGAATCTGACGATTCAGTCCCTGTGTCAGGATTACTTTAAAACGATACTTGTCCAAGGCTTCGATTTTACACGGTCTGGTCACAGTATCCAGAATCGGCACGCCGCCTGCCATCCCCTGTAAAAACTCCTTCGTAATCATCTTATTTACCTTAACGATGTATTCCTTCTCATGATAATTTCCCGCACGGAGAATTTTGTTTACGATATCACCGTCATTGGTCAACAAAAGCAAACCTTCCGAATCCTTATCCAGACGACCGATAGGGTAGATACGCTTCCCATAGTTAACAAAATCTACTACATTGTCCGGCTCTCTCTTGTCACTGGTACACACGATTCCTCTCGGCTTATTCAGTGCCAGAAGCACTAGGTCTTCTTCCTTTTTCAGTTCTTTTCCGTTAAACACTACGGTCTGTCCCGGAAGCACCCGGCTTCCCATTACCGCACGTTCTCCGTCGATAAATACCTTTCCCTCTTCGATAAAACCGTCCGCGGCACGCCGGGAACATACTCCCGCATCTGCCAGATACTTATTGATTCTTACACCCTCTGCCACTTCATCCGCTGCAAATTTTTTCGCTTTCATCATTTCCTCCTAATAAAGAAAAAGCTTTCCTGTCTTCTACCACAGGAAAGCTCAAAAACGTACTGCCCTCCCGGCAAAACGCGTCTACAGTAAAAAAGAAATGCATCTGAAGGGACTCGAACCCCCGCTAACATGGTTCCGGAAACCATTGCTCTATCCACTGAGCTACAGATGCAATACAAATATTATATCCAATTAACAACATTTGGTCAAGTAGAAACAGTTGATTTTCTCTAATTTTTTTGGTATGATAAATATTGATTGTTAAAAATATACAAAGGAGGGGCTTCCATGAAATTTAAACGATGTATTTCTGCCATATGCAGTTCCGCGTTAGTGCTGGGACTCTCCTTCTTATTATTTCCGCAGCCTAACGTATTTACCGATACTTCCGTATCCCCTACCGAAGCCATAACGCCGACCGCCACACCGACGGCAAATAATCCGACCGGCATATCCTCTACCGGGGTACAGGATTCCACGCCGACTCCGGCAGTGACCCCTGCGGTTACTTTTCTACCGTTACTGACGGGCGATTTAAAGGCTCCGATTTCCGGCGTTTCCGATGTGGTTACCGCCTATATTACCGCTTACTATAACAACGATTACGAAGCTGCATCCTTACTTGTTACCGATGCAAGCTATTTGGATGCATCCGTTATGGAAAACGATTGTAGAAACGTGAAAAAGCTCGAAAACCTGGAATTGTATTCCAGACCGGGCATTGATGGTGTCTTTTCTATTGTATACGCCACCTACTCACTTTATTACAGCGATATTCAAATTTCGGTTCCGCAGCTCTCGGAATATTACGTAAAACGTATGCCGGACGGCACCTTCCTGATTCAGACCATACCGTTTTCCGAACAGACCACGGAAGTGTTTACCCAGGCCCGCCAGTCGGGAGGAGCTTTGGAGCTGGCAGTTTCCACGCTGATTCGCCGCTATCACAATGCATGCCTTGCCGTAAACGAACCTTTGTTAAAGCAATGTGTTACCAATTCCGATTATTTAGATTTGAATTTCATCGGTTCCCGTTACTCCATGACGGAGTATTTCACCGATTATGACTTTTTAATTTACAACGGCATCAATGAATTTGACTATGTTGCCTTTGTAACCCACAAGGAAAAAATTGTCTTTTCCGACACCGGCGCTCCTTGCATGGAATCCTACTACATAAAGGTGGACAAATCCACAGGCATACCGTCCATTTATCTGGGCATTACCTCTCTGGATACCGACGCCTACTGTGCATCCCTAATTCAAAGCGACAAAATTCAGGAGCTTGCAAAACAGACCAATGCCGACATGGAAAATGCCTTAATGTCTGACGACGACTTAAAGGAGTTTTACCAATTACTCGTCTCCAATTCTTCCGAAGAGTAAATAGTCTTCGCTTATCCAGCACCTATCGCACGTTTCACACGTACGATAGGTGCTTTTTATGTACGCAAAAGCTTGTCCTCTTATACCTCCGTCAAACTTCGTAGTATCGCATCCTCCGCAGAATACAAATACACATGATTCGACAATACCTCTTCCGGCTGTACCTGCTGCTCATTTACCGTCTGTATCGTCCGATTTAAGCGCTCCGGCTCCTCCTCTTCTGTTTTCTTTAACAACAGCACCTCGTGCACGCTGCTTGGAATCACGTAAAAATCCCCACCGAATTTTTCACCCAGTTGTCGCAGCAAGTCCGAATAAAGTACTACCGCTGCTCCGTTAATCCTTCTGTAATTGGACAATACATACAGCTGTTGGGAAACATACTCCTTTGCCGGCACAAGAACCGTTGAGACCTGCTCCGACCCGGAGATATTACATTCTCTCACCGTATGCTCCACACACCACATTTTCTCCGGAAATAAATGCCTCGTATTTGCTACAACCGTAGGAAAATATGCCTGTGCATCACCAAGTTCCAGTGCCTCCCACACATTTTTCGGCAACTGATAACTTTTTATCCCCTCCTCCGCATCCTCCGTCAACACGTAAAATACTGCCAACAAATCCAGATACTCCACATAAACCGCATCCTGCAACCATTCCTCATTACTCTCTGCTTGAATCATACGTATAAACAAATGGCTGACAATCCAATCCCTCTCTAAAAAATCCGGTACCTGTTCCCGTACGCGTTCACACTCATTCCATACAATATCCGCCAGCTGCTCCGCCAATAAAATCTCACTTTCGCCGCTACAATAGGAACGATACAACTCATCCATGTAAAAGCACGGAATACACTCACTCTCCGCCTTCCGGATATGCAATACATCCTTTAATACTCCGTTATTCTTTCTTACTCTGGAAAGCTCTGTTTCATATCCCTCTCCCAGTACCGCAAGCACCTGTCTGCTTATCTCCTCCGCAAACCGCATCCGGTTCATCCTTATTCTACTTGTTTCTTCCTGCATTTTAACGCCTTTCTTTTTTGCATTACAATTAGGCCTAAGTATCCCGTCATTTTCTCCTAACAATCGTCCCCTGGAACAAGCTCTGAAGCAGAGCAAAGATATTCAGAAATTCGAATTCGTATGTGATATCTTAGTTTCATTTTATCAAGCAGCCGCACAATTTGCAAGACGGAATAATCACCAAACTTCTCCCTCGTTCTTTATGCATTCCGCTGAATTTATTCACACAAAAAAAGTGGCGCAAACCCTCCTGTTTTAAGGCTTTTGCCACTTTTTGCATACTGATTCCCATATATTCCCAGCCACCGTTTTCGGGCGGAATTCCTATTTTTCGGAAAGGTACTCGTGAATTCCTTTGGCCGCCGCTTTTCCGGCACCCATGGCCAGAATTACCGTTGCCGCACCGGTCACCGCATCGCCGCCGGCAAACACACCCTCCTTGCTGGTGCAACCGGTCTCCTCCGTTGCCACAATACAACCTCTTCGGTTTGCTTCCAACCCCTTGGTTGTGGAAACAATGAGCGGATTCGGACTGGTTCCCAACGACATGATTACCGTATCCAACGTAAGTGTAAAGTCAGACCCCTCTACCTCAACCGGTTGACGACGTCCGGATGCATCCGGTGCCCCAAGCTCCATCTGTACACAACGCATTCCCTTTACCCAACCGTTTTCGTCCACCAGAATTTCCTTCGGATTGGTCAGAAGTTTAAAGATAACGCCTTCTTCCTTTGCGTGATGTACCTCTTCCACACGGGCCGGAAGCTCTTCCTCTCCACGGCGATATACAATATATACCTCCGCACCGAGACGTAACGCCGTACGCGCCGCATCCATGGCAACGTTTCCGCCGCCTACCACCGCCACCCTTTTACCGGCAGCAATCGGGGTATCATGGTCATCTGTAAAGGCCTTCATCAAATTGTTACGGGTCAAATACTCATTAGCGGAAAATACGCCGTTGGCATTCTCCCCCGGAATTCCCATAAACTTCGGAAGTCCCGCACCGGAGCCTACAAATACGGCAGAAAATCCCTCTTCCGTCAGAAGCTCATCAATGGTCACAGACTTACCGATGACCACATTGGTCTCTATCTTAACACCTAACGCTTTTACATTCTCAATCTCGCTCTTAACAACCGTATCCTTCGGCAGACGAAACTCCGGAATACCGTAAACCAGTACACCGCCCGGCTCGTGAAGCGCCTCAAAAATCGTCACATCGTAGCCGTTCTTTGCCAAATCCCCGGCACAGGTAAGACCTGCCGGGCCGGAACCGATGACTGCCACCTTTTTATTCTTCTTTTCTGCCTGTACCACCGGACGAAGCTCATGCTCTCTGGCATAATCCGCCACGAACCGCTCCAGCTTACCGATGGAAATCGCATCTCCCTTAATTCCGCGGATACACTTTGCCTCACACTGGGACTCCTGCGGACACACACGGCCGCATACCGCCGGCAGAGCGGAATACTCGGAAATCACATGATATGCGCCTTCCACATCACCCTCGCTCACCTTTCCGATAAAACGCGGAATATCGATATTTACCGGACAACCGGTCTGACACTTCGGATTCTTACACTTTAAACAACGGTCTGCCTCCGCTTTTGCTTCCTCTAAGGAATACCCAAGGCATACCTCATCAAAATTATGCGCACGTACCGCCGGGTCCTGTTCGCGCACCGGAACACGTTTTAACACATCCATCTTTTCTCTCCTACATTCTATGCATTTATTCGCAATGACCACAACCGCCGTGATGGGTCGCGCCCTCTTTTTCCTTTAAGTATCTGCGTCCTTCTTCCGTCTTGTACATCTGCTGACGCTTCATGGCCTGGTCAAAATCCACCAAATGGCCGTCAAACTCCGGACCGTCCACACATGCAAACTTAATCTCATTTCCCACAGCCACACGACATGCTCCGCACATACCGGTACCGTCCACCATAATCGGGTTCAGACTCACAATGGTCGGGATACCTAATTCCTTCGTCAGAAGGCTCACAAACTTCATCATAATCAGCGGCCCGATGGCAACCACCATATCGTAGGACTTGTTCTCCTCCTGCACAAGCTTCTTGATACAGTCGTTTACGTTACCCTTCATCCCGTAAGAACCGTCATCCGTGGTCACGTAAAGATTCTCCGCAACCGCGCGCATCTCATCCTCTAAAATCACAAGACTCTGATTTCTGGCTCCGATAATACAATCCGCCGCAATCCCCTTACTATGTAACCACTTTACCTGCGGGTACACCGGTGCGGTTCCCACACCGCCGGCCACAAATAAAATCTTTTTCTTTTGAAGCTCCTCCGCCGGCTCATCGATCCACTCGCAGTAATTTCCGAGCGGTCCCACAAAATCCCGGAAAAAGTCTCCCTGTTCCAAAGCACCCATACGATGGGTGGATGCTCCCACTGTCTGGAACACAATCGTAACCGTGCCCTTCTCTCTGGAATAATCACAAATCGTCAGCGGAATACGCTCACCCCGCTCATCTATTTTTACAATCACAAACTGGCCCGGCAAACAGGATTTCGCTACCCGTTCCGCCTTCACTTCCATCATTACAATGGCATCACTTAACTGTTCTTTTCTTATAATCTCGTACATATTACCATCCGTATTCCTTCCAAAATATCCCAGTTTTCGCCCAATAAGGCCCACCATCATTACATAATATCACATTTCTTTCATAATTTCCACTACAAAAAACAAAAACTTTCCCTGTCTTTTTTCAGTAAAAAAATATACTTCAAAAAAAATTTTCACAAAAATATAAAAAAAGACTTTACTTCAATTCTTTGTCGTGGTAAAATATCACTGTAAAAAAAGAAAATACTTTCCAATACTAAGGAGGTTTATCTCATATGAGTAAAACAATCAGAACACCTGCTGTAGACTATTTATTTGACGCTATCCTCTCTCTCAAGGACAGAGAAGAGTGCTATACTTTCTTCGAGGATGTATGTACCATCAACGAGCTGCTTTCTCTTTCCCAGCGCTTTGAAGTAGCGGCTATGCTCCGCTCCCACAAGACCTATCTGGAAATCGCAGAGAAGACCGGTGCATCCACCGCGACCATCAGCCGCGTCAACCGTTCCTTAAACTATGGTAACGACGGTTATGATATGGTGTTCGAGCGTATTCCGCAGCTTCCGATTGAGGATTCTTCCGAGTCCTAATCCCGAGTCAAAAACAAACAAGTGTCGCAGTTCCTCATCGGTTCTGCGACACTTTTCTTTTTAACGTTATAATTCTTTTACTTCTTTTTTTCCGACTTCTTTTCCTCTTTCTTGTCGGCCTTCTCTTCCTTCTTCTTTGCCTTCTCCTGCTTCTCATCCTTTTCCGAAGCCTCCGCCTCATGCGGTGCAAACTCCTTATCGATGATCTGCTCGATAATCTGCTTCTTCATATATACATCAAAGCTCAGCATGCAAATCAAAGAAAGCTTCCGTAAAAACTCCTGCTGGTCCTTTTTCTTTACGTCACCGTAAGTCCCCTGAACCGCCTTCCACTTTCTGGCCAAATCCTTGGCCACCACATCGGACTGGGCCTTCTGAATCGCAAAAATCTCCTCATAAATCTTCTCAAACGGTACCTCTCCCGCACCGTCGAAAAACTTCTCATTGAGCGGTTTTAAAATCGCCTGAATATCCGTAATGGACAATACACCTTTTAAGTAATAAATCAAAATCAAGAGGTACATGTGATCCTTGGAATACTTCTTCTTATTCGGAGACGGCAAAAGCTCGTTCTTCGTATAGTTGTTAATCATGGTCTTGGTTAACAACTTGTCCTCGTCATAGCGCTTCGAAGAAGCCAGATGACGGTCCATAAAGGTCGTTACCTGATCCATATATAAATCAATGTTCGGCAGCTCGTCCGGCTGTACATAGGTAATCTCTTTCAATCTGTCGAGAAGCTCACGCAACTCTTCACTGTCTTCCCAGGCCATCCCATCAACCTCCTTCTCTTCCTCTCTATATTATATAGTATTCGAAACCGCGTTGCAAGTACTTTCTTTTTTTCTTCCGGTATGATATACTGTTACAAAGTAGTGAGTTCTGTCCCATAGAATACTTATCCCACATAAGGAGCGGAACGAGAAAAACACCTGAGAAACGAGGCTATTATGAGTATATACGACACCTTAAATCCAATGCAGCGTGAAGCTGTTTTTTTTGACAAAGGACCGCTCCTTATTTTAGCGGGTGCAGGCTCCGGAAAGACCAGAGTTTTGACCCACCGTATCGCCTATTTAATTGAAGAACAGGGCGTCAGTCCCTTCCAGATTCTCGCCATTACCTTCACCAACAAGGCGGCCAAGGAAATGCGGGAACGTGTAGACAAAATCGTCAGCTACGGTGCGGAAAACATCTGGGTCAGCACCTTCCA
>JAZUBD010000391.1:0-12645 GCA_045638305.1 Lachnospiraceae bacterium | reverse complement strand
GCCTTCGTTGTAACCATCGTTATGCTGCATTGCCACTTCCACATATACATCATTTACGGTACCTTCACAATAGATAACCGCCGGATACAATACTTCTTTGCTCTTATTCAGATAATCTACGTATTCGCGGATACCGCCTTCGTAATAGAACTCACGAACCTTTTCTTCCTCTTGTCTCTTATCACGAAGAATAATCTTAATTCCCTTGGTAAGGAATGCCATTTCACGTAAACGACTCTTTAAGGTATCAAAATCAAATACAGTCTCTTCGAAAATAGTATCATCCGGAAGGAAGGTAACCGTAGTACCGGTTCTATCGGAATCGCCGATAACTTCAAGAGGAGTAATCGGTTTACCCTTTTCATAGCACTGACGATGAATATGACCGTTTTGTTCTACCTTAACTTCCATTTTCTTAGAAAGCGCATTAACAACAGACGCACCTACACCATGAAGTCCGCCGGATACCTTATATGCTCCGCCGCCGAACTTACCGCCGGCATGCAAAATGGTATATACTACCTCTACGGTAGAGATACCCTTTTTCTCATTCAGTTCTACCGGAACACCGCGGCCGTTATCCACAACGGTAATAGAATTATCCGGGTTAATCGACACATCAATGACCGTACAGTATCCCGCCAAAGCTTCATCCACCGCATTATCTACAATTTCGTATACAAGATGGTGAAGACCGCGCACAGAAGTACTACCGATGTACATACCCGGTCTCTTACGAACTGCTTCCAGTCCCTCTAAAATTTGTATTTGGTCTGCGCCGTATTCTTTACTCATGCAAGCCTCCTTATTCCTCTTTCCATTCTTTCTTATTTCTCACAACTATATTTATGAAATACTATTAAGATTCGCTTAGCACTCCGTCTGTGACATGAAAAATCCTGTGATACTGCTTTTCGCTGTCAACAAATTCTTCCAAACCCGTACATGTGATAATCGTCTGTAAATCCGTAATACTCTGAAGCAAATACGTCTGCCGGTTACGGTCCAGCTCCGATAATACATCATCCAGTAAAAGTACCGGACTTTCTTTAATCTTTTTACGAACCAGTTCGATTTCCGCCAGCTTTAAAGATAATGCCGCAGTACGCTGTTGCCCTTGAGAACCGAACAATCTCAGATTCTTATCTCCTACAAAAAAGCTGATATCATCTCTGTGAGGACCGTTCCCGGTTGCTTTTAGGGCTAAATCCCGGTCAAGATTCATCGCTAACTTCTGTCCGAACTCTTCCTTTCCTACATTCGGTTCATAACGGACAAATAATTTCTCTTTGCCGCCGGAAAGCTTTGCATGAATTCCCGGAAGAAGCTCGTTTAATTCCTCTACAAAACGTTTTCTCGTATCAATGACTACAGAACCGTGTTCGATTAACTGTAAGTCCCAAACCTCTACCGTATCTCGCAAATCTCTTTGAAATCCGATTTGCTTTAACAAATTATTCCGTTGATTTACAGCCCGGTTATAATTTCCCAGATGATACAAATAGGTCTGATCTAACTGACAAAGCTCCAAATCAATAAACCTGCGTCTTTCTCCCGGACCATTCTTTATCATAGCAAGATCCTCCGGAGAGAAAAACACAATATGTAACAAGCCCATTAAATCCGAAGAACGCTTAATCGGAACTCCGTCGATGGCAACACCTTTTGCTTTATTTTTCCGAAGATGCATATCAATCCGGTGAGGAATCCCCGCTTTTTCAATCTGCATGCGGATATGAGACTCCTCAGAAGAAAGACGTATCATTTCCTTGTCCTTGCTGCCCTTGTGGGACTTTGTGGTACCGCACAAATAAATAGCTTCCAGTACATTTGTCTTTCCCTGGGCATTGTCACCGTATAAAATATTGACCGCTTCGTCAAACTCTACCGATAATGACTCGTAATTTCGAAATTCGCTTAACTCTAATTGATTAATCTTCAAGACAGCACCAACTATCCTACAATTTTAATCTCGTTTCCTTCAAAAGAAACAATGTCCCCCGCAACTAACTTTTTACCGCGCTGGGTACAAACCTCACCGTTTACCTTTACATAGCCTTCCTGGATAACATCCTTTGCTTCCGCTCCGGATTCCACCAGGTTGGCAGCCTTGATGGCCTGACCCAGTTTGATAAACTCATCTCTTAACTTAATCTCTTCCATATCTGCTCCTGTCTTATCTTGCCGCTGCATTAAAGTTAACCGGCAAAATCAAATAAATATAAGACTCTTCCTTATCCTTGATAAAGCAAGGTGCTTTCGGATTTGTCATATAAATCGTAACCTCTTCTTCATCAATAACACGAAGGGCATCCATCAAAAACTTCGGATTAAAACCGATTAAAATGTCGCTACCCTCTTTTGCAATATCAATGCTTTCATCCATGGAACCGATATTGGAAGTCATTTCAAGCTCCATCTCGCCGTCCTTTACTCCGATAATAATCGGTTTCTTCTCGGACTCCTTTACAAGCAAAGTCGCACGGTCGATACTATCAAGGAACTCCTTTTTATTTACAGTAATCTTAGTATCGTAATCACCGGACAACATCTGATTAATCTTATAATACTCGCCTTCAATCAGTCTGGACAATACCATGGTATCGTCAAACTCAAAGATAATGTGCTTGTCGGTAAAATAAATCCGCACTTCATCGGAAATCTCACCGGATAAAATCTTACTGATCTCGATTAACGTCTTACCCGGAACAATAACCTTTGTATTCTTAAAGCCGTCCTTTAATTCAATGCGACGTACGGAAATACGATGTCCGTCCAAGGAAACCACTCTGAGCTTGTTATCTTCTACTTCAAATAATTCACCGGTCATAATCTTGTTATTCTCACTGTCGGATATAGAGAATACGGTCTGACGAATCAAATCCTTTAAGGTAAACTGAGACAATACCATTGCATCTCTCTTTTCGATGACCGGAAGAGACGGAAACTCGTCACTTACCTTACCCGGAATGGAGAACTTCGACTTACCGCAGGTAATGGTAACCATATACTTTGCATCGGTCTCAATACAAATTTCACTGTCCGGAAGCTTACGAATAATATCGGATAAAATCTTAGCATTAATTGCAATACTACCGGTCTCCAAAACATTACCCTTTACAAGAGTCTCAATACCGAGCTCCATATCGTTGGTAGTAAACTTAATACCTGCATCGGTTACATCAATAGCAATACATTCCAAAATCGGCATGGTAGACTTAGCCGGTACAGCTCTGAGAGCAATATTAACACTGCTTAATAAATCGGACTTCTGACATGTGATTTTCATAAAGTGAATATCTCCTTTCGAGGTGCTTTGTTAGGTATATATTATATATAATAATTTAGACTAAGTAATAGGGTAAGTGTATAATGTGAATAAGTCTGCAACCCCTTGAAATCAGCCGACTTTAACTTCACAATAAAGGTGAATGTAGGGTCGGACAAGATGTGGCTACTATGTGGATAATTTCATACATTAAAGTGTAAAACTAATAATTTACAAAGGATTATCCACATCTATTCACATGTCTTCACAGGTTATTCACAAGGTACTTATGGATAAAAAAACTGAGTTTCTTCCTATTATAATAGTGAATCTGCTATGGGTTAATTTTCTTGATTAACACATCAATGGTATTTTGAAGTTGAGGGTTTAATTTTAAGTCTTCCTCAATCTTATTTCTGCCGTGAATGACAGTGGAATGATCTCTCTTGTTTAACTGCTTGCCGATATCCGTGGTGGAAAGGTCGGTAAGCTTGGTCGCGAGATACATTACAATCTGTCTGGCATTGGCAATCTCACTGTTACGCTTTTTGGAATAAATATCCGAAGAAGAAATACCCATATGCTCGGAAACAATATCTACAATATAACCGACGGTAACAGTCTTATGGTTATCTGCAGATATGTAATCCTTTAATGCTTCCTGGGCCAGTTCCATGGTAATCGGTTGCTTCTTTAATCTGGAAAGAGCGACTAACTTACTTAAGGCACCTTCTAACTCCCGGATATTTGATTTGATATTCTCCGCAAAATATGCAAGAATTTCGTTACTGATACCGAGATTGTCGGTGTCGTTTTTCTTGCTTAAGATGGCCATACGGGTTTCGTAATCCGGATTGCCGATGTCTACGATAAGACCCATCTCGAAACGGGAACGCAAACGCTCTTCTAACGTAGCGATGTCCTTCGGCGGTTTATCACTGGAAATAACAATGTGCTTTTTGGATTCGTACAGTGTGTTAAAGGTATGGAAAAACTCTTCCTGGGTACTTTCCTTACCGATGATAAACTGGATATCATCGATTAACAGCATGTCTACATTGCGGTATTTTTCGCGGAAATCCGAAGTTTTGTTGTTACGAATGGATTCAATTAATTCGTTGGTAAACTTCTCGCTGGTAACATAACGAATCACGGCATCTTCGTTCCGGTCCAAAATATCATGGGCAATAGACTGCATTAAATGGGTTTTACCGAGACCCGGTCCGCTGTAAAGAAACAGAGGATTGTAAGCCTCGCCCGGAGATGCGGCCACCGCAACGGAAGCGGCATGTGCCATATGATTACTCTTACCTACCACGAAGGTATCGAAAGTGTATTTCGGGTTCAAAGTATCAAAGCTTTCGTTACGCTTCTTTTTGGTTTCAAAAGAATTAGAAGTCTCTTCTTCTAACGTATCATCCGATAACACCAGCTCGATTTCGTAAGATTCGTTTAAAATCGTTTCAACGGAAGTTTCCAAATAACGGAGATACTTCTTTTTAATGAAATCGATACCCATCATACCGAGCTGCTTGTCCGTGAAATTGATAATCAGTTTATTTCCCTGTAAGGCATACGGAAACATAGGAGAAAGCCATGTTTTATATACCGCATCCGGAATAATGAACTCGGTTTTCATATATTCTAAAATTTCCGTCCATTTGTTTTTTATTGTTTTTATATCCATTTTGTATGACTCCTTTAAAAAAATGCCTTTAAACAGGAAATAACGCATTTAAAAGCCTATAAATCCACTATCTACTATTATAACAAAAATAACGGAATTTTGAAAGAGTTTTTTGAAATAAAATTTAGAAAAAATACAAATTTTACTTGACGAAACAAGCTTTTCCTACTATAATAGAAATGCTATTTAGGTAAAATGCTGTAATGTGCGTTTTTATACGTAACAAATAGAGAACAGCAAGCAGAAAGCGAGGTGTAAAGTTTATGAAGATGACGTTCCAGCCGAAGAAGAGACAGAGATCTAAGGTACATGGCTTCCGTTCCAGAATGAGCACTGCAAACGGTAGAAAGGTGTTAGCCAGAAGAAGAGCAAAGGGTAGACATAAATTATCTGCTTAGGTCGCATATTATGTGACCTTTTCTCTTACCCCTTCTTTATCCTTTTAGGAGGAAAAAAGTGGCAAATTCAATCAAAAAGAATGAGGATTATCAAAAGGTTTACCACTCGGGTAAATCCTTCGCCAATAAGTATTTGGTGATGTATGCAAAAAAAAATGATTCAGAAACCGGCAGACTCGGTATATCGGTAAGTAAAAAGGTAGGAAATAGTGTAGTCAGACACAGAATTGCCAGGTTGATCAGAGAAAGTTACCGATTAAATGAGAGTAAGTTCCATAGTGGTTGGGACATTGTTGTGGTTGCCAGACAGGGAGCAAAAGGTAGAAATTATTTTGAAATTAACAGTGCTATGTTGCATTTAGCAAAATTGCATAGGATTCTTTGTGAGGTATCGGGTTGAAAAAGATATTAATCGCATTGGTTCGTTTTTATCGAAAGAATATATCGCCTTATAAGGGAGGTACGACCTGCAGATTTGTACCTACCTGTTCGCAGTATGCCTTGGAGGCACTGGAAAAGTACGGTGCCCTAAAGGGTTCCCTGCTTGCAATTCGAAGAATACTCCGTTGTCATCCGATGTCTAAGGGTGGCTACGACCCGGTTCCGTAGTTGTGAGTTAGGAGGATTAGGATTTTGTTAGATCTCGTGTTTTTAACAAAAGAGGACGGTCTTATTATGGGGCCGATTTCCAGAGTATTAGGATGGATTTTAAATGGAATTTATGAGTTCCTGACGTTATTTACCGATGATGTAAATGCTATCGGTATGGCGAATATAGCGCTTTGTATTATCTTATTTACGATTGTAGTAAAGATGTTGATGCTTCCGCTTACCATTAAGCAGCAGAAGTCTACAAAGCTTTCTTCCCAGATGAGTCCGGAACTATCCGCAATTAATGAAAAGTATAAGGGAAAGACAGATGAGGCTTCCCGTAGAAAAATGCAGATGGAGACCCAGGCGGTTTATGATAAGTACGGTACCAACCCGATGGCCGGTTGTCTTACTTTACTTATTTCCCTGCCGATTTTGTTTGCATTATATCGCGTTATATATGCGATTCCGGCATATATTAATGATGTTTATGACATGTACAAGCTGGCTGCCGATGCAATTCGTGATCAGGCAGGTTATGCCGAGACTCTTGCGAATTTTGTAAAGGATGCAAAGATTGCGGGTCTTGATGTTACAAAGTTTGTCGGTTATGATGCCGGACAGTTAACCGAAAAGAATATTATTGATGTATTATCTAAGTGTAACGAAGGTACTTGGGCTACGTTGGCAAGTGCGTTTCCGTCCATTTCCGGTCAGCTTACCGGTTATTCCGAACCGATTATTCATGTACACAAGTTTGTAGGCGGACTGAATATTTTAAATACTCCGTCCTGGAAGAGTATCAGTGTATTGATTCCGGTATTATCTACCGCATTACAGTTCTTACAGACGAAGATTTCCATGTCCGCAAACAAGAACAAGAATGCAAAGGACGATCCGGCTATGGCCAGCATGAAGTCCATGAATATTTTCCTGCCGATTATGTCCGGTGCTATTTGTTTTATGATGCCGATTGGTGCGGGACTTTACTGGATTATCAGTTCTGTAGTTACGATTATTCAGCAGATTTTTGTTAATAAGTACATGGAAAAGGTTACCGTGGAAGAGTTAATCGAAAAAAATCAGGCGAAGCGTGCAAAGAAGCTTAAGAAGATGGGAATTGATTCCGGCAACACTATGGCTGCTCTTGCAAAGACTTCTACAAAGTCCATTGAAGTGGAAGAGCCGAAATCTGCCAGAGATTATGCAAATCTTTCCGGTAAGAAGTATGAGACCACAGCTGACAGTAATGAGGTTGCAGAGAATAACGAGGGTGAAGAGAAGGCAGATGCTCCGGCTTCCGGCAGTATCTCCGGTTACGCAAACATTTTAAAGAACCGTAACCTGAAGTAAGAAGGGATGTATTTAGGAGGTTTATTATGAACGAATGGATTGAAGTTACCGCAAAAACGGTAGATGATGCAATTATAGAGGCAGGAATTAAGCTCGGTGTTTCCACCGAAAGCATGGAATATGAAGTAATCGAAAAGGAGTCTTCCGGATTTTTAGGTTTAAACAAGAAGCCGGCAAAGATTCGCGCAAAGGTTAAGGAAGAAGAAAAGCCGGCAGTAGAGGATTTCCTTTGTAAGGTATTTGATGCAATGGGCGTAAAGGCTGAGGCTGAGATTAACTTTGACGAAGAAGAAAAGGTAATGAATATTAATCTTACCGGTGATGATATGGGTATGTTAATCGGTAAGCGCGGTCAGACCTTAGATTCCCTGCAGTATCTGGTAAGCCTTGTGGCAAATAAGGATAGCGATACTTACATTAAGGTAAAGCTTGATACCGAGAACTATCGTGAGAGAAGAAAAGAGACGCTTGAGAATCTTGCGAAGAACATTGCAAATAAGGTTCGCAGAACGAGACATTCCGTTGCTCTTGAGCCGATGAATCCGTATGAGAGACGTATTATTCACTCTGTTTTACAGAACAACAAGTTCGTAGAAACTCACAGTGAGGGTGAAGAGCCGTACCGTAAGGTTATTGTTTCTTTAAAGAAGGGCGTAAGAGATTTCAGCAACGAAAGATATTACGGAAAGAGCAGCTACGGTAATAACCGTGGCGGTTATAGCAAGGGTGGTTACAGAAACGGATATCGTAAGTATGATCGTAAGGAGTCTTCCGCAGAAGCAACCGCTTCCACCGAAGCAGTAGCACCGGCTGTAGAAGATGCAGAGTAATTCGTTTTATATGAATTATTGAAGAGGGAAACAGTAAAAGGGTGTCAAACAAGACACCCTTTCAAACTTTATTAAGGTGTAAGCCGGAAAGGAATATCATGGTAGATACAATCGCTGCAATTTCCACCGGATTAAGTAATTCCGGAATCAGTATTATTCGCGTCAGCGGTCCGGAAACATTTCAGGTGATGGATCGTATTTTCCGCGGAAAAAAGTCCGGGAAAAAATTATCGGAACAAAAAACACACACCATACATTACGGCTTTATTTGTGAAGGTGAGGAAATTGTAGATGAAGTATTGGTTTCCGTGATGCGGGCTCCACATACTTATACGGCAGAGGATGTGGCAGAGATTAACTGTCACGGCGGAAGTCTTGTGACCAAAAAGGTTTTAAAGACTGTATTAAAGCAGGGAGTTCGTCTGGCAGAAGCCGGAGAATTTACAAAGCGTGCTTTTTTAAACGGTCGTATCGATTTATCAAAAGCCGAAGCGGTGATGGAGGTTATTCGTGCAAAAAGTGATTTAGCACTGAAAAATTCCTTAGCACAATTACGAGGAACTGTATTGAAGGAAATTTCCGAATTACGTGAAACAATGATTCATCATACCGCATTTATCGAAGCTGCTTTGGACGACCCGGAACATATTTCATTAGATGGTTTTACAAATGAGTTAAAGGCGAGTATAATAGAAATCAGAGAGCGTTTACACCGGTTGATTTCTTCTGCGGAAAACGGTAGAATGTTAAAGGAAGGTATTCGTACCGTAATTTTAGGCAGACCGAATGTAGGAAAGTCTTCTTTATTAAATTTATTTGCCGGTGAGGAGCGTGCCATTGTAACCGACATTGCCGGAACGACCAGAGATACTATTGAAGAGTTGGTAACCGTTCGCGGAATTGCACTTTCTTTGATTGATACCGCAGGCATTCGTTCCACCGAGGATATTGTAGAAAAAATCGGTGTGGAAAAGGCAAAAAAAGCAGCCGAAGAAGCAGATCTGATTTTGTATCTGGCTGATGCTACGGCAAAGGTTACCGAGGAGGAAAAAGAAATTCTTTCCTTGATTGCGGATAAGAAATGTATTGTTTTATTAAATAAAATCGATTTGTGCGAAACACCGGATACTTCCGTATTGGAGGAGCTTACGGGACAGAAGGTTCTTTGTATTTCCGCAAAGGAAGAAGAAGGTCTGGATGCCCTTTACGATACCATTGAAAAAATGTTCTTTCAAAAGGAGCTTTCCTATAACGAGGACCTGTATATTACAGGAGAACGTCAGAAGCAGTCTCTTTTAGATGCGTATGAAGCTATGGGAAAAGTATTGGACAGTATCGAAGCGGATATGCCGGAGGACTTTTATTCTATCGATTTGATGCAGGGCTATGAAAGTCTCGGTGAAATTACCGGTGAATCGGTAGATGAGGATTTGGTAAATACCATTTTCCGAGAGTTTTGTATGGGAAAATAGTGAGATAGATTGAGGAGAACAGTATGGATCAGGTTTATGAAAGCTATGATATTGCGGTAGTCGGTGCGGGACATGCCGGTTGCGAAGCGGCTCTGGCGTGTGCGAGACTTTCTTTTCGTACGATTTTATTTACGGTAAGTACGGACAGTATTGCGCTGATGCCGTGTAATCCGAATATCGGCGGTACTTCTAAGGGACATCTGGTACGTGAAATCGATGCCCTCGGCGGAGAGATGGGAAAGAATATCGACAAAACCTACATCCAGTCAAAAATGTTAAATAAGTCCAAGGGCCCGGCGGTTCATTCCCTTCGTGCCCAGGCGGACAAGCAGGATTATTCCAGAGAAATGCGCCGTGTCTTAGAGAATACGGAGAATTTAGTAATCAAGCAGGCTGAAGTATCGGAAATTATTACGGAAAACGATTGTATTACCGGAGTTAAAACCGCATCCGGTGCTATTTATCCGTGTCGTGCGGCGATTCTTTGTACCGGTACCTATTTGAAAGCCCGCTGTATTTACGGAGAAGTCAGCAATTATACCGGACCGAACGGTTTGCCGGCAGCAAATCATCTGACTGATAGTCTGATTGCCCATGGAATCGAGATGTATCGTTTCAAAACCGGTACCCCGGCGCGTATTGATAAGCGTTCCATTGATTTTTCTGTCATGGAGGAACAGTTCGGAGATGAGAAGGTGGTACCGTTTTCCTTTACCACGGATCCGGATTCTTTAACAAAACCTCAGGTTTCTTGCTGGTTAGCCTATACAAATGAAGAAACACATGATATTATTAAGAAGAACATAGATCGTTCCCCCCTTTATTCCGGTGTGATCCACGGTACCGGTCCGCGTTATTGCCCATCCATTGAGGATAAGGTTATGAAATTTGCGGATAAGAACCGTCACCAGATTTTCATTGAGCCGGAGGGCAATTATACCAATGAAATGTATATTGCCGGAATGTCCAGTTCCCTGCCGGAGGACGTGCAGGTGGCGATGTATCGTTCCGTAAAGGGCATGGAAAATGCCCAGATTGTAAGAAACGCGTACGCCATCGAGTACGATTGCATTAATCCGATGCAATTAAAGGCCAGTCTGGAATTTAAGAAGATAAACGGTTTATTCAGCGGTGGCCAGTTTAATGGAAGTTCCGGTTATGAAGAGGCGGCAGCCCAGGGTCTGATTGCCGGTATCAATGCAGCGCGAAAGCTTCAGGGAAAAGAGCCTTTGGTATTGGATCGCTCCGAGGCTTATATCGGTGTGTTGATTGATGACCTGGTAACAAAGGAAACCCATGAACCGTACCGTATGATGACTTCCCGTGCAGAATATCGTTTGATTCTTCGCCAGGATAATGCAGACTTGCGTCTGTCCAAGTACGGATACGAGGTAGGTTTGATCTCCGAGGAACGATATCAAGGGATTTTAAAGAAGCAGGAGCAGATTGATGCGGAAATTCTTCGTGCAAAGGAACAGACCATCGGTGCGACGGAGCAGGTACAGGAGTTGTTGACCTCTCTTAACAGTACCCCATTAAAATCCGGTAGTACATTGGCGGAGCTGATTACCAGACCGGAGCTTACGTATGATATGTTAGCACCGATTGATAAAAACCGTCCGGAGCTTCCTTTTGATGTCACGGAGCAGGTAGAAATTGAGTTAAAATACGAGGGTTATATTCGTCGTCAGATGAGCCAGGTAGCCCAGTTTAAAAAGATGGAACATAAGCGGATTCCGGCAGACATCGATTATGATGCAATACCGTCCATCCGTTTGGAAGCCAGACAGAAGTTAAAGCAGGTGCGTCCGGAAAATGTGGGACAGGCGTCCCGTATTTCGGGTGTGTCTCCGGCAGATATTTCGGTGTTGCTGGTATATTTGGGACGCTAGGATAAATTTGCTTTAGCAATAAACAGAATATGAAGAAAAGACAGAGGAATGGGTATGCGGGATAATTCTATACTTGTAAAAGGAGCGGAAAAAATTGGTATCGTATTAAGCGAAAAACAGCAGCAGCAGTTTGAGACTTATTACGACTATTTGGTTGCGCAAAACGAGGTAATGAATCTGACCGCAATTACCGAGTACGAAGAGGTATTGACAAAGCATTTTCTGGATAGTTTGTTTTTAGCAAAGACCGTAAAAGATTTTGACGGAAAGAAAGTATTGGACTTAGGTACCGGTGCGGGTTTTCCGGGTATTCCTCTTAAGATTGCATTTCCGGATACGGAGTTTGTGTTGATGGATTCTTTGAATAAACGTATTTCTTTTTTAAACCGTGTGATTGAGCTTTTGGATTTAAAGAAAATAACCGCAGTGCACGGCAGAGCAGAGGAAGCGGGAAGAACTGCGACATATCGGGAACAGTTTGATTTTTGTGTATCCAGAGCGGTGGCAAGACTGGCCAGCCTGTCGGAGTTTTGCATCCCTTTTGTAACGCCGGGAGGATATTTTATCTCTTATAAAGCAGGTGATTGTAAGGAAGAATGCACGGAAGCTAAAAATGCAATTAAGCTATTGGGCGGCAAGTTAATCAGTGCCGAAGAAAGCTTACTTCCGGATACGGAGATTGCCCGGACCTTTGTAGTGATTCAGAAGGAGAAGCATACTCCGGAAAAATATCCGCGAGGTCAGGGAAAACCGTTAAAGCAACCGTTATAAATCGAAATTGTTTGAATGTCGGTAGTATCTTTGGAAGAACCGGTTCCAACAGATGAACAGAAAACGGAGAAAATAAGAAAGGAATCAGCTATGATTTGCGGAAGATATTATTTAGGTTTGGACCATATGGATGAAATTGCTCCGATTCGTCGGGAAGTATTCGGTGCAGAACAGGGGTGGTCTGACGATATTCTCTTCGATGAGACGGATGAAACAGCAATACAGGCTGTTGTATATAAAGATATGAACAGAACTATTCCGGTTGGAGTAGGACGCCTTCATATATTGGAAAGCACCGGAGATTTTAAAATAGGTCGTATTGCAGTAAAGATGGATGAGCGCGGCCAGGGTTACAAGTCGGAGGCCAAGCGGTCTTAGGAAGA
>JAZUBD010000390.1:0-1750 GCA_045638305.1 Lachnospiraceae bacterium | reverse complement strand
GGCGGTCCGGGTACCGGTAAAACGACTACGATTCGTACGATGCTGGATTTTTTTGAAAAGGAAGGTCTGGATATTTTGCTGGCGGCACCGACGGGGCGGGCGGCAAAGCGTATGACGGAGACCACGGGACGAGAGGCCAGGACAATTCATCGGTTGTTGGAGCTTAAGGTATCGGAGGGCATGGGGAATCGCATGAGCTTTGAGCGGAACGAAGAGAATCCGTTAGAGTGCGATTTGATAATTATCGATGAGATGTCCATGGTAGATATTTACCTGATGCATGCGTTACTGAAAGCCATTCCTATCGGGACCAGACTGGTGCTGGTGGGTGACGTAAACCAGCTTCCGAGTGTGGGACCGGGAAATGTACTGAGGGATATCATTGATTCCGGATGTTTTTCCGTGGTGACACTGGATAAGATTTTCCGGCAGGCACAGGAGAGCGATATTGTAACCAATGCCCATAAAATCCACGCTGGGGAAGAGATTCGTCTGGATAATAAGAGCAAGGACTTTTTCTTTTTGCAGAGAGAGGATTTGACGGTAATCCAGCAGTCGATCTTATATCTGGTGAAGGAGAAACTTCCGAAGCACTTGAAGGTAAAACCGCAGGAGATTCAGGTGCTGACACCGATGCGAAAGGGTGAGCTGGGAGTGGAGCGACTGAACGTGTTGTTGCAGGAACATCTCAATCCGGCGGACCCGGGGAAGAAGGAGAAGGAGCATAGCAAAGGCGTCTTTCGTGAAGGCGACAAGGTTATGCAGATTAAGAATAACTACCAGACAGAGTGGGAGATTCGCAGTCGTTACGGGATTCCGGTGGAGTCCGGGGCAGGTGTGTTTAACGGAGACTGCGGAACGATTACAGAGATAAATTTCTTTTCGGAGCGGCTCAGTGTATGCTTTGAGGAAGGGCGGATTGCGGAGTATCCGTTTTCTCAGCTGGATGAGCTGGAACTGGCCTATGCGGCAACCATTCATAAGTCTCAGGGAAGCGAATATCCGGCGGTGGTATTACCGCTACTCTCCGGACCGCGGCTTTTGATGAACCGGAATCTGTTATATACTGCAGTAACAAGAGCAAAGCAGTGTGTTATGATTGTGGGAAATGCGGCTACGGTATGGGCCATGATAGAGAATACAGACGAGATGAAACGATATTCGGGTCTGGGACGTCATTTAGAGGAAATGGCGCTGTAAATCTCGGAATTCTGTCAGAAAACTATTGTATTTACGGTTAAAATGTTATAAAATAGAGAAAAGAAGAAAAGGAGGATGGGAGTCTGAGCAATCGTATCAGGGGGGATTTGATTTTAAATTGCATATTTCCGCCCAGGTGTCCGGTTTGCGGGGAATTACGGATTCCATGGGAAAGCAGTACATGTCCCGAATGTGCGGGGAAGCTCCGGTTTGTGAAATCACCGGTTTGTCTTTGTTGCGGTAGGGAGATATCGGACGAGACCAAGGAGTATTGCGGCAGGTGTGAAACGCAACGTATGTCGTTTGTACGGAACTTTGCGGTATGGCAGTATGACAAGCGCATGAAGCGTTCCATCGCGGATTTTAAGTATAACGGACGAAAAGAGTATGCAGAGTTTTATATACAGCATATGAAGCAGTGCTTTGGAGAAAGGTTGCTTCGTGCCGGAGTGACCGCGTTGGTTCCGGTGCCGATTTCGGTTAAGCGACGTCGGTATCGAGGGTTTAATCAGGCAGAGCTTCTGGCGGACGGACTGGCAAAGGAACTGGG
>JAZUBD010000389.1:0-2082 GCA_045638305.1 Lachnospiraceae bacterium | reverse complement strand
CTAAGACCGCTTGGCCTCCGACTTGGTGCAGGATTTTTATCCGACCCCGTCTACCGTTTCCACCTGTATGTATTATACGGGATTGGATCCGCGGACCATGGAGCCGGTATATGTGCCGAAGTCTCCTCATGAGAAAGCCATGCAGCGTGCCCTGATTCAGTACCGTAATCCGAAGAATTACGAGCTGGTGGAGGAGGCGTTAAAGCTTGCTCACAGGGAGGATTTGATCGGATACGATAAGAAATGTCTCATTCGTCCGAGAAGCGGCGGAAGGACGGGAGAGTACGGAAAAGGTACAGCTGCGAGAGGCGGAGCAGCCGGGAAGGGCGGTTACGGTGCTTATGCCGGAAAGCCGGCAGGCAAACAGAGCGGCGGAACCGGAAAGAGTGCAGGGAGCAGAACCACAACCGGTAAGCAGGAAAGCTATTCCGGTACAGGACAAGCGGGTCAGAAATCCGCTCCGGCAAAGAAAAAGACCATACGAAATGTACACAAGAAAAAGGCAAAATAGAACCGTATAGTACGGAAGGAGAAGAGGAGGAAGAGATGTTCAAACAGTTTTATCCGAAGGAGGACTGGAAGTCCGCTTACGAAATAAAGGAGTACGAGCGCTTATATGCGGCAGGCTATCGCGGGATTATTTTCGATATTGATAATACCATGGTGGAGCATGGAGCTCCGGTCAACGAAAAGGCGATTTTTCTCATTCGTAAATTAAAGGAAATGGGCTATAAGGTGTGCTTTGTCTCCAACAATAAGGAGCCGCGGGTAAAGTCCTTCAGTACGCCTTTAGGCGCAGAATATATCTATAAGGCAGGAAAGCCGGGTGCGGCAGGGTATGAGGCCGCCATGAAGAAAATGGGAACCACTAAGGCGCAAACTATGTCGGTGGGGGACCAGCTTTTTACCGATATGTGGGGTGCTAATCGTGCCGGGATTTATTCGGTTTTGGTAAAGCCCATCGGCAAAAAGGAAGAAATCCAGATTGTGTTAAAGCGATATTTGGAAAAGCCGATACTTTGCGCTTATCGGAAAAGCAAAAAGAAGGTACACTAAGATGAAAAAGAACAACATTGTATTAATCGGTTTTATGGGGTGCGGAAAAAGTACCGTGGGACGGAAATTGGCCGGAGCACTCGGTTATGAGTTTTCCGACACGGACGCCATGATAGAAGCGTCTTACGGAACGACGATTTCTCAAATGTTTGCAGAGGAAGGCGAGGAATATTTCCGGAATGCGGAGACGGAGCTTTTACGAAAGCTTTCCGACGAAGCGGAAGGACTGGTGCTGGCCACCGGCGGCGGAATGCCAATGCGGGAGGAAAACGCGGCACTGCTTCGTGAAATCGGTACGGTTGTCTTTTTGGAAACGAAAATCGAGACGATTTTAGAGCGCTTACAAAACAATACGGGACGTCCTTTGGCGGACGGAGAGGACAGAGAGGCACGTCTGCGTCCGCTCTATGAGAAGCGCCTGCCGGTATACCGGGAAGCGGCGGATTATGTTCTGGATACGGAGGACAAGTCCTTTTACGGAATTATCGAAGAAATCAAAACGGTTGCGGGAAACGCAGCGAAGAGATAGAGGAGGCAAGTCAATGAAGATTTTGGTAATCAACGGACCGAACTTAAATTTTTTGGGAATCCGGGAACCGGCTCATTACGGTACGGAAAACTATGAGTCTCTTTGCAAGAAAATAGAAACCTATGCGTCGGAGAAAGGGGATACGGTGAGTATCTATCAAAGCAACAGCGAAGGGGCGTTAATTGACCGAATTCAGGAGGCATACAGTGACGGTACGGAGGGGATTGTCATCAATCCGGGAGCTTATACCCATTACAGCTATGCTATCCGGGATGCGCTTGCATCGGTTCCGATGAAAAAGATTGAGGTACACATCTCTGATATTCATAAAAGAGAGGCGTTTCGTCAGATTTCCGTAACTGCAGAGGTGTGTGACAAGCAGATTGCCGGGATGGGAACCGACGGATATTTGATGGCCATGGATGCCTTACATATGGCATAAATCCACGGATTTCGTATGTTTTTCCGGGGGATGGGCGAAAATAAAGCAAAACAAA
>JAZUBD010000388.1:0-7272 GCA_045638305.1 Lachnospiraceae bacterium | reverse complement strand
GGTTCCGGCGTCGCGGTCGGTTCCGGTGTTGCAGTCGGTTCCGGTGTTGCGGTCGGCTCAGGCGTCGCAGTCGGTTCCGGCGTCGCGGTCGGTTCCGGTGTTGCAGTCGGTTCCGGTGTTGCGGTCGGCTCTGGTGTTGCGGTCGGCTCTGGTGTTGCGGTCGGCTCAGGCGTCGCGGTCAGCCACTCATATAAGTCAACTAATTTCCCTACCAGATATCCGAGATAGCTTCCTCTATGATAATCCTTCGTCGACGATGAATAACCCCATCCTCTTTCACTTGCTTGTACCGTTTTCGGTGTTGCCACTGCGAACATTCCTATCACGATACACAAAACTAATACTACACTCCAAATGCTTCTCCTTTGTTTTTTCATGCTTGCCCTCCTTGTGATTAGGAAGGTGCAACGCAAATGCCTTGAGACAAAAAAGCACGCCTTTTGAAAAAGCGTGCCCTGTATCAAACTTTAAAATTTTCCTTAAAGTTTCGGCAGCCGGCTACCGTAGCGTTTCCGCCTTAGGCCCGTGGTTTTGCGTCCTCACCTTTCGATAAGTTTGCCATTTCGTCTTTTTCAGCCTCATTGTATCATGCTTTCCTTTTTTTGCCAATAGTTTTACGCAAAAATGAGACCAATTACCTATACATTTCGACTATTTTGCAACAAAAAATGCTCTTTACAATCCTTTTGCCCATTCCATTGCCACACGTACCACTTCCTCTGCCGTATCCTTCCCTACCGGCCGTCCGATAGCAAGGAGCGGCACCTTAGATGCCATATCCAGCCCCATTTTCCCCATATACGGCGCATACTTCTGCTCCTTCGTCATAAGCTTCCGCAAAAAGGTATTTCCCAGATACACATGAAAGCGGTCAAAACCGGTCAATTCCTGCGTAGTTACACTCTCTTCCTGTGTCATATGTAACAGAATGAAGCCCTTTATCGGTCTGGCCTCCGTGCTGAATTCTCCACGATAGCGAGCCAGAAACTTATCCTTCTCCTCATCGATGTAAATCAGTTCGTCCAAATCGTAACCTTCCCGTTCTACCACATCCCGGCAAAGCTTCTGATACGGAAATGCCGGATATACCATGGCGCCGTCTGCCCACGACATATCATCTGCCATCAAGGAATATCCATTCTTTAAAAAGGCCGTGGTCGCCGTAGACTTTCCTGCACCGCTCTCTCCTGCAATCAACACCGCTCCTTGTTCATTCGCCACCGCACTGCAATGAATCGGGAGCAGGTTCCTCTGCAATGCCAGCATAGACATTCCATACCCCAAAAGATAGGTCTGCAACCAGTCCGCATTCCCTCTTCCCGTTAGAGCATAAATCATCCGTTTTCCTTCATATACCTGAATCTGGCAGGTGGTATTTATTAACCAACTATATACTTGACTAAAGTCATATTTTTTCAAATTACCGGCTCTTTCTAAATCTTCCGACAATACTCCTTCTCTTATCTCCACATCATAACCCGTCGTTTTCTCACTTGTAACCAGTTGAGGAAATTCCAAGTCGGATTGTATTGTTATTCCAAACAATTTATAATAATACATCCCTTCCCTGCCTCCTTATTTAAATCAAAATTACAATTGTCCTCTCCCACTTTTCTTGCACGCTTTACCAGTTCCTGAAACACAACACATGTGGAAAGATGCATTAAGACACCTTTGTCATACTCCTTATCCGATTGTTCCAGTCCTTGTAACACCCAGCTATCTATAAATTCAAAATCCAAGTATTTTTCCCAATACTCTCTATTTAATCTCACCACTACAGATTTCTTATTATTGATATGCTTCTCTTCTTCCTTTTGCAGGTCCGGTGAATTTTTCGGTTCCTTCGAAAGCAAATCCCAGCTATTGCTACGTTTATCATCCAGCACATACAAGGATTCCGGCATTAAATCCTTAAATGCTTCTCTAAAAATGTACCGGTTTGTTTGCTTTTTCAAGTATAACCGTCTGGGAATCGATACTGCATAATCAACCACCCGGTAGTCCAAATACGGAACTATATATCTGGCACCCGAATATGCTCCGAGCATGGCAGTTACATCTAATCTATTTCGACTACCTCCGTTTTCTATATACGCTACGGTATCGTAAGCAAACGTAAGGACCGCTTTTCTTTCCTTACTGTACTTCTCATAAAATCCTTTATTTAATAATTCTTTTGCTTGAAAAGGAACTTCAAACGGTTTTCGTAGTATTTTCCTTGATTTAAACAAATTATGCTTACATCGTATTACGGTTTTATATAATCGTTTCTTTTGTCCCTGTGTGCTATCCCAAAAGTACCGAAGATAGGAACGGTATTCTTTATGATAAAACAGCTCATATGCATTACAACGATGGCTGACACCTTCATCTCCTCCGTGCCCTGAAAAAACTACCCGTGCACCGTTACGACTTATAAACTGTGCGGTTTCGCTGACCTGAAGCGTATTAATAAACGGCGGCAATACATAGCGTAACCGATATCCTTCCTCCTCTGTAATATCCACTCCGATGCTACGCATCTTTTCTGCAATGACACTTGTCTTTCCTAACGGAAAAAAACGTGTTCCGTAGTGACACTTAATCCCTTCCTGTTTACAAATATCTTCAATAATGAGTCTCTCGTCTACCTCCCCCACCGGAATTTCCTCCGGAGAAGCAGACCATGAATAATATACACAATCCCGATTTAAACGGTGAATTAAAATATCTATGACACCGGAATCCAACCCTCCGGACAGCTCCGCCCCCACAATTCCGGATACAGCATCCAACCTTCTCTTTACGGAATCCGTAATCAACGCCCTCATTCTTTCGATATACTCCTTCTCGGAAGATAAGCGTATTTTTTTCTTTCCCAAACTCCAATACTCCGTTTTATTCAATTGTAACATATCATCTTTCCTGCAAACCGATATATAAGAAGCCGGTTTTACACAGAAAATATGTGCAAACTCTGTATTCTCTGTCCCCATAGAGGCATCTCCCACCATATCGCTCCACAACCATTTTTCATCCATAGATACATCTACCGAATCCATAGCAACAAGACCTCTTATATCCGTAGAGAACGCAATTTTATTTTCGTCCGCATAGTAATACAGCGGGCGAATCCCCATGTGATCACGAAACAATGTCAAGACTTTATTCTCAGAATCGTAGATTGCGCCGCAGAAATCCCCGTTTATTTCCTTTAGCCCTTCATATCCATACATATCAACATAAGCAAACAGCAATTCTTCATCCGAAAGCGGTTCCGTAACACCGCTCTTCTCTATCAATTCATCTCTATTGTAAAGCAACGCATCAATTACCGCATACATATTATTCTTTTTTAAAACCGGTTCGCATTTTCTTGCAGCCTTAAAAAAACTCTCATACTCACATCCAAGGCATACTTCCCCTTCCATATAAACTTCTTCCGACTCTTCTCCGTATGCCTTATTCCAAAGCGTAAGCTTTTGTATTTCTTTTCTCTTTTGTTTCACCTCAACAGTAGGCTGCCATAAACCGAATATTCCGCTCATACGAATCCTCTCTGCAAAACAATATTTGGAATAATATTATTCTATCATTTCCTTTAACCAAAGTCCATCCCATAAAAAAAAGTTCTTACCAAACCATGTTTGATAAGAACTTTTTTACATGCCTCAAAAATTAGGACAAGGTTTCCGTGGTAACGTTATCTCCCTTACCTTCCTCGGTCTCGCTACCATTGTTCTCGTTGTTACAACCGTTACTGAGACCATCGTTAGTAATAATACAATGCTCCTCGAACCACGGGAAAATTCCATTTGCGGTCTCTGCAATGTTAAGCTCTTCAATTCCTGCTGCATTCCACTTCTTCATTTTCATATCCTCCATTAATAATATAATGTGTTTCGTTGGTACTAGCATACACCCTGTTTGCACAACAGTCAACAAATCTAACAACTTTGATAGAATTACCTCTCATAAAAGAACTCATCCTCCGGCAACGCACTACCTACCGAAGCCGCATTCTGCTCAAACAGTACGTTTAAGTATGCGCTTGCCTTCGTCTTCATCTCGTCACCCTCGATGAGTACGATGTTGCAGTACGGAATTGCTTTTTTCGCAACCGGTGCCTTGAAAATATCGAACTGCTCGGACAGTGCCGCTGCCGCATCCACATTTTCTACCGTATAGGCTGCGGATACCGCGTACTCATCCAAGAATGCATTTACCACATCCGGATGCTCGGTTAAGTACTTTGTATTTGCTACCACCACACCGGTTACTACCGTGGAACCCTCGTTTAAGGCCTCCCATTCCTTCGTAATATCCAGTGCGATGCGTGCCTTTTCGTTATTCATTAATACAGTGGTTACGTACGGCTGCGGAAGCATTGCCACCGCATTTTCCGTCTGGGATAAAATCGCTGCCACCTCGGTTGCCTCGGACTTATACTCAACGGTCACGTCCTTGCCCGGCTCCATACCGGCAGACTTTAACAGCCAGTTTAAGGTAAACTCCGGCGTTGTTCCCTTACCGGTAGAATAAATCGTCTTGCCCCTCAAATCCCCTACGGTCTGTACCGTTTCCCCGGTCTCTACAATGTACAGTACACCGAGAGTATTGATACCGAGCATCGTCACACCGCCCTTAGACTTGTTGTACAGCACAGAAGCAAGGTTACACGGAACCGCAGCAATCGGGATATCTCCCTTAATGATGCTGGCGGTAATCTCATCCGCCGCTCCGGCAATGGTAAACTTATAGTTGTTTGCGGTGGTTCCTGCCTCGGCATCCTCCATCAGCTTCAGCATACCCAGCGCCGTCGGTCCCTTCATGGCCGCAATGTTTACATCTACCTTTTCCTTCGGAGCCTCTGTCGGCTCTACCGGCAAATTTCCCTCGTCACCGGACACATCCTGTGTTACCACCGGAATCTTTGTCGGCTCTTTCCGGCCTTCATCCTTTTTTCCGCAGCCTGCAAACACAGATACCAACAGAACCGCAGTCAGCAATAATGCTACTTTCTTTTTCATAACTTGTCCTCTCTTTCTTTTGACCGGGAACGTATCCCGCATCCTCAGAATTTGTATATTTCTTTCACGCCTCTTTCTCGGTGTTCCTTAAAATCAGCAAAAAGGTTCTCATTCCTATGTCGGATTATTCATCCCCTAACACAACCTTCACGCATGCACCCACACACTCCGCGTCTACATAAACCATCGGAAGCGTCTCGTTTTCATAGACCGGCACCTGATTGGAGCATCCGCAAACAGCGCCCCTTCCTTCCAGGTCTACCCGCACCATAGCCGGCACTTTAATTACCACCTTGCCGCCCAGTACACGCACCTTTACAAAGACCTCTCCGGAAAGCTCGGCGTCCTGTAAATCCAGCTCTGCACAACCGCCTATCACCGTAAGGTCAACACCGGATAGTTTTTCTTCTTCCGGGCAAATCTCCCGTGAACCTAAGCCCACCAGATAACGCTTCGACTCATTCCCTTCGTTGTCCTCCTCCAGACGTCTTGTCAGACGCGCCAGTACCTTCTTTGCCGCCGTCACCGCACCGTACACTGCCACAGCAACCGTCGCCAAACGAAACAAACATCCGATTAACGAGCCCTTCTCTTCCTTTTCCGCTACAAATGCTTCCTCTCTCATCCGTAAACTCCTTTCTATTATGCCTTAAATCTGTACCCTACCCCCCATATCGTCTCGATATACTGCGGGTTTGCCGTATCGGTTTCTATCTTTTCCCGTACCTTTTTGATGTGCACCGTTACCGTGGCAATGTCTCCCACGGAGTCCATATCCCAAATCGCACGGAACAACTCATCCTTAGTAAATACCCGGTTCGGATTCTCCGCCAGGTATGTTAAAAGGTCAAATTCCTTTGTAGTAAAAGCTTTTTCTTCTCCGTTAACAAATACTCGACGGGCCGTTTTGTCAATACGGAGGCCTCTGGTTTCCACCGTCTTATTTTCCCGGATACCGCTGCCTACCAGCCGTTCGTAACGCTGCAAGTGCGCCTTTACTCTTGCCACCAGCTCACTGGGACTGAAGGGTTTTGTCATATAATCATCCGCTCCGAGACCAAGTCCTCGGATCTTATCTACCTCATCCTTTTTCGCGGAAACCATTAAAATCGGGATGTCCTTCGCCTCACGGACAGCCTTACAGATCTCAAAGCCGTCGCTTCCCGCAAGCATCAAATCCAAAATTACCAGGTTATAGTCCTCCTCCAATGCAGCCCGCTTTCCTTTCAAACCGTCCTCCGCAATGGTGACCTCATAGCCGGAAAGTTCCAGATAATCCCGTTCCAGTTCCGCAATCGCGGTTTCATCCTCAATAATTAAAATCCTCGCCATACTTCCTCCTTTTTATGCCTTAATGCCGTCCAGGCCCCGGTACATCACAGGAAGCGTCTGCTCTTTCCCGTCCTTTTGTACCTTTAACAAGGTAAACGAAATCGTTGTACCTTCCCCTTCTTCACTTCGTGCACGAATGGTTCCTCCATGGTCCTCCACAATCTGTTTTACGATTGCAAGTCCCAGTCCGGAACCGCCTTTCCCCGTATTTCTGGAAGTATCCCCTCTGTAAAACCGCTCAAAAATGTGCGGCAAATCTTTCTTTGGAATGCCCACACCCGTATCCGAAATCTCGGTCCGGATATAGGACGACTCATCCGTCAGCGTAATGGTAATTTCGCCGCTTTCTTTGGATAAGTATTTTACCGCATTCCCGATAATATTCATGGTAATGCGCTTTAACTGCTCTCTGTCGGCATACACCTCATCATCCTCTGTCAGGCGGTCAACCAACGATATTTTTATATTCTTCCGCTCCAGTTCCGGCTCGTCCTCTTCAATGCAATCCGCAAAGAAATCCTTTAACCGGACCTTTTCAAAATAATACGGATACGATTTACAATCAATCTTTGTATACAGTGCCAGTTCCTCTACCATACGGGTCATATCTTCTGCTTTACTCCGTATGGTACGAAGATATTTCTCCTGCTTTTCTGGCGTATCCGCTACGCCATCCATCATCCCTTCCGCATATCCCTTTATGGTAGTCAGCGGCGTTTTCAGGTCGTGAGAAATATTGCCGATCAGGGTCCGAAGATCCTCTTCATACTGAATCCGTGTATCAATCTCTGTTTTCAAATGAGCGCGCATCTCTTCAAAATCCGCACTTAACTGACCGATTTCGTCCTCACCGGTTCGCTCCAACCGGAAGTCCAAATCTCCGTCCTTCACTCTCCTTGTCGCCCGTCGCAGCTTATTAATCGGCTTT
>JAZUBD010000387.1:0-2486 GCA_045638305.1 Lachnospiraceae bacterium | reverse complement strand
GCTTGTCTTCCTAAGACCGCTTGGCCTCCGACTTCCTGTAGTTTCCTCTGACATTCTTCGTTAATATTTCCGATTTTCGCGTTCACCCCTTCTTCAACCAATTGATTTACGCTCTTTCCGAAAATCGATGCACTGCGTAATCCGTCCTCTCCTTGCTCACTCCTGTTTTTCATATAATAAATCAAATCACCCGCCTGCTCCTCGCTTCCCACAATCGGGGCAATCTCCGTAATGATATCTGCCTGAATCATATGCACCGACGGTGCGGTTGCTTTGATTTTCACACCGAACTTACCGCCTTGTTTGATTAACTCCGGCGTAGAAATCCGAATTTGATTTGCTGCAGGAAGGACAACCCCATAACCCTTTTGCTCTACCTCCTCACAAGCAATCGCTATCTTTTCGTATTCCTCCCGATGCTTTGCAAGTTCCTTCAATTCCTGATAAAAGCGTCGTTCCCCGGTTACTTCCGTACCCAACAATTCACTTAACATTCCGTAATAATACTCTTTCTTCGGTTCAAAGCGATATTCCACGCTTCCGTCCTCCATGGAAATTCCTGAAGCTACCACCCGCTCAAAATAATTTCCTGCCGTAAGCTCCTTCTGCTCTCTTACATCTCGGATTCTTCGATTCCGAAGCAACAATTCCTTCGCACACTCCATCGCTTCCCGTTTAATTTCATGTGTCTGCTCCAAAAGCTCAACCCACATCGGCAGCCGGAACTTCATTTCACTGACCGGAAATGCTGTAAGAATTGCTTCCAACACTTCCGTAAGCTCTGCTTTTTTTAACCTTGTACAGTCGGTAGGAAGTACGATTACATCATAGCGTTCCGCAAGCTCCCTTGCCAGTTGTTCCGTTTCCGCCGCCCGGGGTCTTGCGGAATTTAACAGAACAATAAACGGTTTCCCGAGACGCTTTAATTCATGGATGGTACGTTCCTCCGGCGCCTCGTAGTTCGCTCTGGTCAATTCTCCGAAGCTACCGTCCGCCGTTACCAGGACACCTACGGTAGAATGCTCTCTGATTACTTTTCCGGTGCCGATTTCCGCCGCCTTGGTAAACGGAATCTCAGTCTCGGACCAAGGGGTTTTAATCATACGTTCCTTTTCCCCTTCCATATGTCCGGTGGCTCCCTCCACCATATAGCCCACGCAATCCACCAAACGGATTTTTACATCGGTCCCGTCCGGAAGCGCAATTCTTGCTGCCTCCTTCGGCACAAACTTCGGCTCCGTTGTCATAATGGTACGTCCCTGGGCCGACTGTGGCATTTCATCGGTTGCACGCACCTTTTCTGCCTCCTCAGTCATTACAGGAAGTACCATTTCATCCATAAAATGCTTAATAAAGGTGGATTTTCCGGTTCTGACCGGTCCCACCACACCTATGTAGATTTCGCCGCCGGTTCGCAGCTTCATGTCTTTGTATAAATCAAACGTTTCCATAAAAAATCCCCCTTGGCTCTGCTGTTACAGTATATGCCAAAGGGGTAAATTGTTATTCCCAACTGAGAGAACTATATTCGGTTACTTTTTCACGGACAAGCAAATCCTTCAGTGCTTCCTTCGCATCCTTATGCTCAAACAAGACTGCATTTACCTGCTCTACAATCGGCATTTCCACGCCGTACTTTTCTGCGAGAGCCAGTGCTGCCTGAGCGGAGTTGACCCCTTCCACCACCTGACCGACTTCTTTCTTTGCGTCCTCCAAGGATTTTCCCTGTCCGAGAAGATAGCCTGCATTGTGGTTTCTGCTGTGAGTACTGGTACAGGTTACAATCAAATCACCGATACCGGAAAGCCCCGCAAAGGTCTCATATCTGGCACCCATTGCTTCTCCGAGTCTTGCGATTTCCACAATACCACGAGTAATAAGAGCAGCCTTCGTGTTATCGCCGTAGCCGAGACCGTCTACCGCTCCCGCCGCCAGCGCAATCACATTTTTTAATGCTCCGCCGATTTCGATACCTAACACATCCGGACTGGTATATACTCTGAAATACTTGTTCATGAACATATCCTGAATATACATGGCAACATCCTTATCGGCCGCACCTGCCACTACCGTAGTCGGAATATGACGACTAACCTCTTCCGCATGACTCGGACCGGAAAGCACTGCCACCTTTGCCTGCGGAATTTCCTGCGATATAATATCCGTCATTGTATACAACGTACCGTTTTCAATCCCCTTAGACGCATTGGCAATCACGGTTCCTTCCTTAACATAAGAAGAAATTGCATGGGATACTTCTCTTACAAAGGGAGAAATCACGGTATTAACAATCAAATCCGTGCCGCCTGCCGCAGCCTCCTCCAAATCATTGGTCAACTTTACACTGTCCGGAAGCACTGCCCCAGGCAGATTCTTAATGTTACTGCGGTCTGCCTCCAATGCATCGGTCTCTGCAGGAAACTTCGACCAAAGAGTCACTTCGTGACCCTTATTCGCCAGTAATATGGTAAGAGCCACACCCCAGG
>JAZUBD010000386.1:0-2529 GCA_045638305.1 Lachnospiraceae bacterium | reverse complement strand
AAGGAACTTGCATATACCGGCGACAAGGGAATTAAACTGGCGGATGTGGCAGAGGGTAAGGCTTCCATGGATGCGTTTATTGCCCAGTTCTCTGATGAAAACCTGGCGTGTATTATCCGTGGTGAGGGCATGAGTAGCCCGAAGGTAACTCCGGGTACTGCATCTACTTTCGGCGGTGTAACCGACGAGTTGGCGGCTTTCGGTATTCCGTGCGGTTGTTGTGCGGACGGACCGGCAGGTATTCGTATGGACTGCGGCACCAAGGCGTTCAGTATTCCGAACGGTACACTGCTTGCGTCTACCTTTAACAAGGAATTGATTTACGAATTATTTGCCTGCTTTGGCTTAGAGGCGGCTTATCATAAGGTTGACTGTATGCTGGGACCGGGAATGAATCTGCATCGTCACCCGTTAAACGGACGTAACTTCGAGTATTTTTCCGAGGATCCGTATTTGACCGGAACCATGGCTGCATCGGAGCTGAAGGGCTTCCATTCCGCAGGTGTGACCGGCACCGTTAAGCATTTTGTCGGAAACGACCAGGAGTCCGGACGTCATACCTCCGATTCCGTAATTTCCGAGCGCGCCCTTCGTGAGATTTATCTGAAGTGCTTTGAGTATGCGGTAAAGGACGGCAAGGCGCCGACCATTATGACTACCTACGGTTCCTTAAACGGCGTATGGACCGCTGGGAATTATGATTTGGCAACAGCGCTTTTGCGTGACGATTGGGGCTTTGACGGTATGGTAATGACTGACTGGTGGGCTGCCATTAACAGACGTAACCAGCCGGTGGACAAGAGTGATTTTGCGGCACTTGCTATGTCTCAGAATGATGTGTATATGGTAACCAGAGACAGTCTGACCCATGAAGATAATGTAATGGAATGTTTGGCGGATGGGTCTTTACAGCGTGCAGAATTACAGAGAAATGCAGCGAATATCTGTCGTTTTATCCTAAGTACTCATGCAATGAAGCGTTTGCGAGGAATGGCCGACGAGATTGAGCGTGTAAACTATGCGGAAGAAGAGGAAAATGACGGCGCGAACAGTAATTATACCTATGAGCTGAAGGATTACCTGGAAATTGATATGACCGGTGTCCACAGTAAAAAGGGAAGTCATTATACCTTTATGCTAAATTTTGAGGAGAGAGCGAAGTACCGCTTTACCTTTACCGGAAGTTCCATGGCAAGCGAGCTGGCGCAGATGCCGGTGACACTGTACTTTATGGGAACGGTACACGATACCTTTACCTGGCACGGAACAAAGGGAGAGCCGATGTCCTTTACGGGAGAATATATGCTCACCTTTATGCCGACCAGAGTGCGTCTGGCATTTGCCCAGAACGGAATTGATTTTCATAAAATTGTCATTGAAAAAGTAAAGTAAGAAAACTTATTATACAAGGAGGTTTACTATGGAGTATCATGTAGCGAAAACAGGAAACGACGGAGCACTTGGAACCGCAGAACAGCCGTTTTTAACCATTTCCAAAGCCGCACAGGTTGCTGTAGCGGGAGATACGGTTACGGTACACGCGGGTGTGTACAGAGAATGGGTAAAGCCGGCAAACGGCGGTACCGAGGAGGCAAGAATCGTGTATCAGGCTGCCGGAGACGGTGAAGCAGTCATTTCCGGTGCGGAGCAGGTAAAGGACTGGAAAAACGAGGGCGGTCAGGTATGGAGTACCGAAGTAGACAACAGTTTGTTTACGGATCGTAATCCGTTTAAGGAAGATTTGTACGGTGACTGGCTGTTTAAAGGCGCCTTTGTACCGCATCTCGGCGATGTGTATTTGAATAAATTGCCGATGTACGAGGCGGAATCTGTAGAAAAGCTGACGAACCCGGAAGTATGGTCGCAGGCAAAGTATCCGGAGGAATCAAAGCTTGTTTGGTATGCGGAAGCTGGTGAGAAGACTACAAAGATTTGGGCAAATTTCGGTGATGCGGACCCGACCAAGGAAGATGTGGAAATTACGGTGCGTCCGTTCTGCTTCTGGCCGGAAAAGACGGGACTTAATTATATTACGGTAAAGGGCTTTACTATTTGTCAGGGCGCTCCGCAGTGGGCTCCGCCGACTGCACTTCAGGAGGGCCTTATCGGACCGCACTGGAGTAAGGGTTGGATTATCGAAGATAATGAGATTTTCGGTTCCAAGTGTGTCGGTGTCAGCCTCGGAAAGGACATCAGCACCGGTCACAACGAGTGGTCCGACGGCAAGGGTAAGGGCGGTACCCAGAGAGAGCAGGAGGTTATTTTCAGAGCTCTTCACGGAAACTGGCACAAGGATTTTATCGGCAGTCACATGGTACGCAACAACGTCATTCATGATTGTGAACAGGCCGGCGTGGTAGGTCATTTGGGCGGCGCCTTCAGTACCATTACCGGAAATACCATTTACAGAATTCATCATAAGCGTGTGTTCCATGGAGCGGAAGTGGCAGGTATTAAGCTGCACGCATCCCTGGACACCCAGATTACTAATAATAAGATTTACGGTTGCTATCGTGCGGTATGGCTGGA
>JAZUBD010000385.1:0-5639 GCA_045638305.1 Lachnospiraceae bacterium | reverse complement strand
CACAAGATTCTGACCGGGCGTAAAAAGGACTTTGCCACTCTTCGTACCTACGAAGGCTTGAGCGGCTTTCCGAAGCGTAAGGAAAGCGATTGCGATGCGTTTGATACGGGGCACAGTTCTACCTCCATTTCCGCAGCGGTCGGTCTGGCTACGGCCCGTGACCTGGCGGGGGAGGATTATAAGGTGGCGGCAGTCATCGGAGACGGCGCGTTATCCGGCGGTATGGCCTATGAAGCACTGAATCATATCGGTGGCAGTCACTCCAAAATGCTTATTGTATTAAACGATAATAATATGTCTATTTCCGAGAATATCGGCGGTATGGCGGCCTATCTCGGAAAGGTACGTACCAATACAAAATACGTGGAATTTAAAGATGATTTAGAGCAGACCCTTCGAAAGACAAAATTGGGTACAAAGCTGGTGTATGGCTTGAAGCGTTCCAAGGATTCCATTAAGCATTTTATTGTGCCGGGGATGTTTTTCGAGGATATGGGAATTACCTATGTGGGACCGATTGACGGTCACAATATCGAGCTTATGACCCGGGCTTTTAAGACTGCATTTAAAGCGAACAAGCCGGTGTTGGTCCATGTGGTTACGGAAAAGGGCCGGGGATATGAGTTTGCAAAGGCAGATCCGAGTGCGTTCCATGGGATTGACCCTTTTGACGTAAAGACCGGAAAGGTATTGAAAAAATCCGCCGGGAAGAGTTATACGACAGTCTTTTCCGAGGCAATTTGCGAATTGGCAAAGGAGAATGAGAAGGTGGCGGCCATTACAGCGGCTATGCCTCAGGGAACCGGACTGGATGCTTTTTCTAAGCAGTATCCGGAGCGGTTCTTCGATGTAGGGATTGCGGAGGAGCATGCGGTGACCTTTGCTGCAGGTCTTGCGGCCGGCGGGTATTCCCCGGTGGTGGCGGTGTATTCCACTTTCCTGCAACGTGCCTATGACCAGATAGTACATGACGTATGCGTGGGCGGTCTTCCCGTGGTATTTGCGGTAGACCGGGCCGGTATTGTCGGAAACGACGGTGAGACCCATCAGGGAATTTTAGATATTTCTTATTTGTCCCACATTCCGGGAATGACGGTAATGGCGCCGAGGGATGCTACGGAATTAAAGGAAATGCTCCGGTTTGCGGTAGACTTAAAGCAACCGGTGGCGCTTCGGTATCCGAGGGGACAGGCCTGTGAGTTGACCGAGGAAATCCGGACGCCTCTTACGCTCGGAAAGGCAGAGACGCTGTATCATGAGAGTGAAATTGCCCTGTTAGCAGTGGGCAGTATGGTAGAGACTGCAGTAAAGATAAGAGAGTTGTTGCGTGCAGGCTCTTACCGGACAACCGTGGTAAACATGCGGTTTGTGTCTCCGATGGATACGAATCTTCTGGATGAGGTGGCGGCAAACCATCGTGTAGTTGTTACCTTGGAAGAAAATGTCTTATCCGGCGGCTTCGGGGAAAAGGTTGCAGCCTATTATGCGGAGCGGGGCTGGCAGGTACGCTTAAAGAATATTGCGCTTCCGAATCAATACATCGAACACGGAGATGCGGCGGTATTACGGCAAAAGTACGGATTGTCTCCGGAAACCATTGCCGAAGAGGTAAGAGCGTTTTATCGAGGCAATTAACGGAGGAGTTAAGATGGCGGAAAAGAAAAAGGAACGTCTGGATGTGCTTTTGGTAAAGCGGAATCTGGCGGAATCCAGAGAAAAGGCGAAGGCCTATATTATGGCGGGAAATGTATTTGTGGACGGTGTCAGAGAGGATAAGGCCGGGACAAACGTTTCCGAGAGTGCGGAGATTGAGCTTCGCGGTATGGCAATGAAGTACGTGAGCCGGGGCGGCTTTAAGTTGGAAAAGGCTGTGGATGAATTCGGCGTGGTTTTAGAGGGCGCGGTATGTATGGATGTAGGTTCTTCCACGGGAGGATTTACGGATTGTATGCTGCAAAACGGTGCGGTCAAGGTGTTTGCGGTGGACGTAGGAACGAACCAACTGGCGTGGAAGTTACGTACCGACGAACGTGTGGTATCCATGGAGCAGACCAACATCCGTTATGTGACCCCGGAGGACATCGGCGAGCAGGTGGATTTTGTATCTATTGATGTGGCGTTTATCTCCCTGACGAAGGTATTGGCACCGGTCTATGATTTGATGAAGGTGGGGGCGCGGATTGTGTGCCTCATTAAACCGCAGTTTGAAGCCGGCCGTGAAAAGGTAGGCAAAAAGGGCGTTGTAAGAGAACGTGAGACCCATCTGGAGGTCATCGAGCAGGTTATCCGGTATGCGGATTCTTTGGGATTTTTGATGTTGGGCCTTTCTTTTTCACCGATTCGCGGACCGGAGGGAAATATCGAATATTTACTGTATATGGAAAAGACGAAGGAGAAGCGGGCGGATGCGGTTCCGGTGGCAGACGAAGAGTTTGCGGAATCGGAGGACGATGAAGAAATCGATGCAGCTTTTTCCGTAATGCCGCTATCGCCGGAAGCGGATGAGCTGGTACGTCAGGCAGACCGTATTACAAAGGAAGCTCATGCGGTGCTTGATAAATAGCAATATTGACTTTCCCCCTGTTTTGTTGTAGACTATAACTACTTTATTTTAGTCGGATCGGAGGGGTTCTGCAGATGAAAAAAGTATGTGTCATTGCCAACGCGGGAAAAGAAACCGCAGAAGAACGGGCAGAGCAGGTGCGTTGTTTCTTTTGTGAGCGGGGAATCGACTGCGTTGTACTTTTGGACGATTTCACAGAAAAGACATCCTATGAACCGGTTCTTCGGGACGACATGGAATGTGCTGTTGTGCTGGGAGGAGACGGGACCTTAATTCACGTAGCTCGAAAGCTTGCGGAAAAGAAGATTCCGGTATTCGGTATCAATATGGGAAATCTGGGGTTTCTGACCCATGCGGATTCCGGTAAGGCAAGAGCGGCATTGGAATCTTTGGTTGCGGGCGAGTATTGTATCGAAGAGCGCATGATGTTGGAAGCGTCCGTGGACGGGAAAGAATTCGGTACGGCGTTAAATGACGTGGTGCTGACCCGAAACGGCTTTTCAAGAATTATCAGTGTAGGGATTTTTGTAAACGGTAAGCCGGTATGTAATTACCGGGGGGACGGTGTCATTGTGGCGACACCGACAGGTTCTACCGGCTACAATTTGTCTGCGGGAGGTCCGGTGGTGGCCCCGAAGACAGAGCTGTTTCTGATTACGCCGATCTGTCCTCATTCCTTAGGTGCCAGAAGCATTTTGCTTTCGGCGGAAGATGAACTTCATATTGTGATCCGTGAGGAGAAAAAGACACAGGATGAAGAAGCGATTCTTACCTTGGACGGACAGAGAGCGAAGGATCTTGCGGCGGAGGATAGGATTGTGATTCGTAAGTCCGGCAAAAAAGCATATTTTATTCAGTTAGACGGCAACAGTTTTTTTGATGCGTTACATAGGAAGCTGGGAAAGCAAGAGATTTTATAGACGGAGAAGGAAAGAGAAAAAAGAATGAAAACAGCGAGACAAAATAAGATTATCGAGTTGGTGGAAAAGAATGAAATCGAGACCCAGGAGGAGCTTGGCGAGCTTTTAAAAAATGCGGGCTTTGCGGTGACTCAGGCCACGATTTCCAGAGATATCCGAGAGCTTAAGCTGACCAAGGTGGCCATTGATTTGGATCGTCAGAAGTACATTGTACTTCGTTCTCACAATTCGGAGATGAACGAAAAGTATGCGCGTATTTTACGGGATTCCTTTGTTTCCATGGCAAAGGCTCAGAACATCCTGGTGGTAAAGACCGTTCCGGGTATGGCAATGGCTGCGGCTGCGGCACTGGATGCCCTTCAGGTAGACGGGATTGTAGGTTGTATTGCGGGCGACGATACGATTATGTGTGCCATCCGTACCGAAAAGGAAACGGATGTGGTGATGGAGAAATTACATCGCTTAACCGGCGATAAAAGAGTAAATGATTAATTAAAGGAGATAAAAGTTATGTCAGGTCATTCCAAATTTGCAAACATTAAGCACAAGAAGGAGAAGAACGACGCAGCAAAGGGTAAGATTTTCACCCGTATCGGTCGTGAAATCGCAGTAGCGGTAAAGGAAGGCGGTCCGGATCCGAACAACAACAGTAAGCTCAAGGACGTTATCGCAAAGGCAAAGGCAAACAACATGCCGAACGATACCATCGACCGCAGTATTAAGAAGGCTGCCGGCGACGGAGACGGTGTAAATTACGAAAAGGTTACCTACGAAGGTTATGGCCCGAGTGGTATTGCTGTTATTGTAGACGCTCTTACGGACAACAAGAACCGTACCGCAGCAAATGTGCGCAGCGCATTTACCAAGGGTAACGGTAACATGGGTACTACCGGTTGCGTATCCTTCATGTTTGATCAGAAGGGTCAGATTATCGTGGCAAAGGAAGATTACTCCGGAGATGCGGATGAGCTTATGATGATCGCTCTTGATGCAGGTGCGGAGGACTTTGTAGAAGAAGAGGACAGCTTTGAAATCCTTACCGATCCGGATTCCTTCAGTGAAGTTCGTGAATCACTGGAAGCAGCAGGTATCGTTATGGTTTCCGCAGAAGTTACCATGATTCCGCAGACCTGGGGCACCTTGACCGATGAAGCGGATATTAAGAGCATGAATAAGATGCTTGATTTATTGGAAGAGGACGACGACGTGCAGGAAGTTTACCACAACTGGGATATGCCGGAGGAGTAAGGTCCTAACGTTTGTACAGATTGAAATAACAGAGGTGAGTCAGATGAAAATCAGAACCAGATATGCACCGAGCCCGACGGGAAGAATGCATGTAGGCAATTTAAGAACCGCATTGTATGCATACTTAATCGCAAAGCACGGCGACGGTGATTTCATTTTAAGAATTGAGGATACGGACCAGGGCCGTTTGGTGGAGGGTGCCGTAGATATTATTTATCGTACCATGGAAACCACCGGTCTTCTTCACGATGAAGGTCCGGATAAGGACAAGGGCTTCGGCCCGTATGTACAGAGCGAGCGTGTAACCAGCGGTCTGTACATGGAGTATGCAAAGCAGTTAGTTGAAAAGGGCGAGGCGTATTACTGCTTCTGTACCAAGGAGCGTCTGGAGTCTTTAAAGACTGCGGTGGAAGGTTCCGAGGATAAGGAGATTACTAAGTACGACAAGCATTGTCTCCACCTGTCGAAAGAAGAAATCGAGAAGAATTTGGCAGCCGGTATGCCGTTTGTTATCCGTCAGAACACTCCGACGGAGGGCACTACTTCCTTTACGGATGTGCTTTACGGCACCATTACCGTAGATAACGCGGAGTTGGATGACATGATTCTTATTAAGTCCGACGGTTTCCCGACTTATAACTTTGCAAACGTAATCGACGACCATTTGATGGGCATTACCCATGTTGTAAGAGGTAACGAGTATCTTTCTTCCACGCCGAAGTATACGAGACTGTATCAGGCTTTCGGTTGGGAAGAGCCGGTGTACATTCATTGTCCGCTGATTACCAACGAGGAGCATCAGAAGCTTTCCAAGACAAGCGGTCATTCCTCCTTTGAGGATTTAGTAGAGCAGGGCTTTGTAACCGAGGCTATTGTTAACTTTACTGCACTTCTCGGCTGGAGCCCGT
>JAZUBD010000384.1:0-7947 GCA_045638305.1 Lachnospiraceae bacterium | reverse complement strand
GTTAAAGAAACTGAGAGAAAATTTGCAGGAGAAAGGAGCGGGCCTATGAGTATCAAAAAACAGGAAAAAGAGATGCTGAAACAAATGTTTGCGGCACCGGAACCGAAGAGGAAAAGAGCCTTTTTGCGGTCGCTTCCGCGTCAGGAAGTAGGACTTGGAACTTTGCTGTTGTCCCAGGTGGCGTATATCCGAAAGTGGGTGTGGGCGGTTTCCTTTCTGTTGTTCGGCTCTGTGGTTGTACTTTCACAGTATATGAAACTGGAGAGTATCTGGGTGTTGTCGGCGGTGATGCCGTTCGGGGCACTGTTACTTATTCTTGAATTGGCCAGATCCACCGCTTACGGCATGACGGAGTTGGAGATGACCTCTCGGTTTTCTTTGCGGACAGTACTGTTTGCAAGAATGAGTATGCTGGGAGGGGCACAGCTCCTGGGACTGATTCCGGTAGCTATGATATTAGGTATGCAGCTTTTAAAAAACGGTGTGTATATTCTGGTTCCGTATCTTTTGACCGCGGTTTTTGGACTAATCGCGGTGCGCCGTCTGCCGGGAAGAGAGAACATGTACGTTTGCGGTGGTATCAGTGCTTTTGTATGTGCACTTTGTCCGATATCCCGACTGTATGTGCCTGCGTTGTACGGAATTGAGGGATTTGGATGGTGGATGCTTGCTGCAGTGCTTTTAGTGATAGTACTGATGAAAGAATACGGAAAGACAATGAATCATTTGGAGGAATTGACATGGAACTGATGATAGACAGGGTAACAAAGCGATATGAGAATAAAATAGCGGTGGATCGCATCTCCTTAAAGCTTCACAAAGGGGTATACGGTCTTTTGGGTGCCAACGGTGCGGGAAAAACGACACTCATGCGGATGCTTTGCGGTATTTTAAAGCCGACGGAAGGAACCATTGCTTTGGACGGGATGGATGTGAGCGAGGAAAATTACCGGGCGCTGCTTGGATACCTTCCCCAGGATTTCGGGTATTATCCGGAGTTTAGCGGCCTTGATTTTTTGCTGTATATGGCAGCGTTAAAGGGACTTTCCAAGGAACAGGCAAAGCGGAAGGCGGAGGAATTATTGAAGCTGGTGGCGTTGGAGGATGTGGCCAAAAAGAAGATGAAAACCTACTCCGGCGGTATGAAACAACGGATCGGCATTGCCCAGGCACTGTTAAATGACCCGGAGGTGCTTGTACTGGATGAGCCGACGGCAGGTTTAGACCCGAAGGAACGGGTTCGCTTCCGCAACCTGATTGCAGAGTTGGGAAAGGATAGTATTGTACTTTTGTCTACCCATATTGTGTCGGATATCGAGCACATTGCGGACGAAGTGCTTATGATGAAGGACGGACAGCTGATTTATCAGGGAGTATGGGAAGAGGATAACGGTGATTTAGAGAAGTTTTATTTATCACAATTTGAGGAGGAAGGGGAGTAACTATGAAAAATTTTCGAACCTTAGTCCGTTATGAACTAAAGAAAATATTAGACCGAAAGATGACCTGGATTGCGTTTGGTTTGGTCTTTCTGACCATGGTGGCATACGCTGTTATCGAGGTGACGGTAACGCGTGATATAAAAGGTGTACAAGCCACTCAATACGAGGCGGAGCAGCAAGATAAGGAAAATCAAAAGCCGATTATCGGAAGAACCGTGGATAATGAATTGCTGGAAGAGATGTTTGTCGCCATGGCATCCGGTGAAAACGCATTTAAGCCCTATACGGATTTGTATAGTGTTGTGGTGAAAGGAATGTGCGGTACGGATGCTTTAAGCTCCGGAACTTTGGAAGGAACAAAGGAAGCATTGGGAATTGCGGAGGATGAGGAACTGGTTTATGCTGCCAGAAAAATGCGAATCGAATCCGCCATGGCAGAACAATATCTGACGGAGAAGGAAAAGGACTATTGGCGGGAAGTTCTTGAAAATGAGGACTCCGTGCCGTGGACCTATGAGTATTATGTGGGGCCTTATTCGGCTTGGGCCATGGCTTATACCGCCATTGTTATGATAGCAATCATGCTGGCGGTTTGTCTGGCAAATCTGTTTGCGGATGAACACCAGAAAAAGACGGATCAACTGGTATTGTGCAGCCGTAACGGAAGAAAGATGCTGTACTGGGCAAAGCTTACGGCGGGGCTGGTGTTTACCATGGTGAGTACCGGAATTATCTTACTGGTGTCGGTGATTCCTCAGTTGATTATTTTTGGAGCAGAGGGACTTCATGCACCGATTCAGTTAAATGTGCCGTTCAGTATGGTGCAGATGACTTTCGGTGAGGCAATTTTGTATAGTTATGTGGTGACGATAATTGCAGCATTGTTGTATGCTTCCATTGTTTTGTGCTGTTCGGAGTTGTTCCGTAACAGTACGGTGGCTGTTGTGGCAATCATCGGTGTATTAGTGCTTCTGCCGATGATGATAATGGTTCCCTATGAATACCGGGTATTGGGTCAACTTTTTGATTTGAATCCAATCAATGTAGTTGCGGTGTGGGGAGTCATGGATTATCGTTTGGTGCCGGTTCCGGGAGGCTTTTTGACCATGCAGCAGGTAGCACCGGTTTTGTATGTATTGCTGGCAGTTGCGTTTGTATTTATCGGCAGGCGGGCGTATTTGAAGTATCAGGTAGGGGGAAGGTAAGGAATGTAAGAAAGGCGAGGGCTGTGATGGATATCGCAGCTCTTTTTATATGTTATTTTATACAATCATAAGGATGTCGAACATTGACTTTGAAATGGCGTAATGGTAGAATATTGAATGTATATGTGTATAGTATCGGTATGAGAAAAAACATTTTACGGACCACCGAACCACCGGTATCCGATTATTATTTTTCAATGAAAAGGAGAATACATATGAATCATGCAATTTTAACGATTGACGACGTTGCGTCAAAGAACACCCCGGCAATTGTAGACTATTTAAATGAGAAAGGAATCAAGGCAGTTCTTTTTGCGACGGGACAGAATGTAGAACGTTATTACGGAGAGGCGATGTATGCTGTAAAAAACGGGATGATTCTGGGCAATCACAGCTATTCCCATCCGCAGTTTTCCAAGCTTTCCGTGCCGGATTGTTTGGAAGAGATTGTGAAGTGTGAAAATGTTCTTGATGAGTTATATGCAGATTGCGGTGTGAAGCGTACCGTGAGACCGTTTCGTTTTCCTTACGGAGATAAGGGAGGAATCAGCAGACCGATATTACAGCAATATTTAAGAGAGAATCATTTTCATAAGCTGGATGATTCCAAGCTTACCTATCCGTGGTGGAAGGCAAACAATCTGCATGTAGATATCGATACGCTCTGGAGTTTTGACTTTGCGGAGTATGCTATCCGGCCGGATTCCGGTTTTACAAAGGAAAATGTATGGGCGCGTATGCATGATATGAATCCGAGATTCGGTGCGTCCTTATTTGGCGAGGGCAATGCACACATCCTTCTTTTACACGCTCATGATGAGACGGAGGAAATGTTGCCGGGCTATTATAAGCTGTTCCTTGACCACCTTTTGGAAAACGGTGTGGTATTTGATGAGCCGAAGTTTTTGTAAGGCGAAAAACTGTTTTTGGAAGGATGCGGAAAGACAATGGAAAACGGAACAACTAACTGGGGACAAAGTGTAACGGGAGTAGTGATTAAAGACAATAAGGTTCTGCTCGCCCGCCATACCTACGGCGGTGGGAAGGGGCTTTTGATTGTACCGGGCGGTTATGTAAACGTGGATGAAACGCCTCAGGACGCACTGGTACGGGAGTACCTGGAAGAGACAAAGGTAACGGTAAAACCGGTAGATGTGATCGGAATCCGGTTTAATATGCACGATTGGTATATTGCGTTCCGTGCGGAATATGTATCCGGAGAAGCTACTTCCGACCATGAAGAAAACAGTGAAGTGTTGTGGGTAGACGTAGAGGAAGCCCTCACAAGAGAGGATGTGCCGGAGCTTACAAAGAAGCTCATAGAAAGCGCAGTAAAAAAGGAAGAGGGACTTCATAAGGAAGAATATAACGGAAGTACGAAGCATGGGGCGTATTCGCTGTATTGTTTGTAATTAAATGGAGGAGGGGGCAACTTGTAGGATGAAATTACAAAAGACAGAACGGATTGTAAAGCGAATCATGGAGCTTTCTCTGGCACTTATGGTAATCGGGATGTTTGTGGTTGCGGGAGATATGGCATACCGGCAGTCAACGATGGGGACCGACCCTGAGTTAAACTGGTGGCTTGTGGGTCCCATGGTGTTTTTTGTGGGGCTAAGTCTTCTATGTATTGCCCTGATGTTTCTTTTTGAAGTCATACATATGTGTCTGCAGGCGGGAGTGAAGAAAGGAAAAGTCTGGTTGACAATTGTGATAACGGTGTTGGCACTTTTGCTGTTGGGCGTGCTGTTTTGGTGTTTTGATTTTATGAGGAGCAAAGGTGTCATCATGGCGTTTTCTCTTGCGGTTACAGCAGTTGTTATGAAAGCGTATTTTCGTATCGGAAACGCGGCAAAAAAGAAGTGATTTAGCTATGTCAAAACCTTTTGACACGGCTAAAATGCCCTATGTCAACGCTTTTTGATAGCGGAAATTCAGAACTTTGATTAGGATTGAGAGTGCAAGGAGGTGACGAGATGGAACTCGGAAAACAAATTAAGAATTGTCGTCAGGAAGCAAAATTATCTCAGGAGGAATTAGCCGATCGTATTTATGTTTCAAGGCAAACCATATCCAATTGGGAAAACGATAAAAGCTATCCGGACGTGCACAGCTTGGTGTTGCTGGGGGAAATCTTTCAAATCTCACTTGACAAACTAATCAAAGGAGATATTGAAAGAATGAGAGAAGAAATCAAAAAGGAAGAAGTAACAAAGTTGAATCGCTACGGTATGATTTATACCGTACTGTTTGTGGTAATGCTGGTATCGGTAGCACCGCTGGTGATGTGGTTGGGAAATTGGGGATTCCTTCCTTGGGGCATTATTTTTGCGGTTACCATGTATTTTGCCTTAAAGGTAGAAAAGGTAAAAAAAGACAACGATATCCAGACCTACAAGGAAATCGTAGCCTTTGCGGAAGGAAAAGGCTTGGATGAGATCCAGAAACAACGGGAAATCGCAAAACGTCCGTATCAAAAGATTCTTTTGGTAATAGGAAGTGCGGTGGTTGCGGTAGTTGTTTGTGTAGTAATCGGGCTGTTGATGCATGTGTTTTTGAATTAATGGTGTGTATAAAAGGTTTGTGAAAAGGGAAATAGGTGAGTTTGTTACAGCCGGACCGTCTTTGTAGGGCGGTTCGGTTGTTTTTATTTCTTTAAGATTATTACTTGACAAAATTATTACTATATAGTAATATTCTATATAGAAAGGAGTTGAGGAAATGGAAACGAAAGGAGGATATTTGATTTCCCGCATTAAACAGGCCGGAACCCGGATTTTTGACCGCATGCTGGCAGCATCGGGAATTGATGAGTTCAACGGAGCCCAGGGTCGGATTTTGTATGTACTTTGGCAGTGCGAAGACATCAGTATCAGTAGTCTGTCTGCTAAAACGAGCCTTGCGAATACAACACTGACTTCCATGCTTGACCGCATGGAGAATGCGGGGTTAATCATCAGAAAACCGGATCCGGCAGACCGTCGCAGTCGGTTGATTGCGTTGACGGAAAAGGCAAAGGCACTGCGACAGGAGTATGAACAGGTGTCGGAGCGTATGAACGAGTGTTATTATACCGGTTTTACCGAAGAGGAAATTAAGCAATTTGAAGCTTATTTACAACGCGTACTTACGAATCTTGAGAAGGAGGAAGAATAGAATGAGAAAAGTATCAGTACCTGTAACGAATGATATTTGTCCGCAGACACTTTTTGTTTACGGCACGAAAAACGAGGACGGAACGCCGGATTTCGGACTGTTTTGTTGGTTCAGTTATTGTTGGTTTGACCAGCTCGGTGTCATCTGCGCCATCGGAGGAAGCAAAAGAACTTTGGAAAATATCCGGAGAAATAAAGTATTTTCCGCGAATCTGGTGGTGGAAAGCAACTTGCCGCTTGCGGATTATTTCGGTACCGCAGACGGACGCGATGGGGATAAAATGGACGTTGCAGTAGAGTGGGAAGATGGAACTGTGCTTCCGGTTCCTGTTTTGCGTAGCAGTCCTCTTAACTTTGAACTTGAAGTGGACAAAGAAATTACGACAGGAGAGCGAGATGAAGTGGTTCTTCTGTGCCGTATCCGAAATGTCCTGAAGGAGGAGGCGTTAATGGATACTTCCTTAACCCCGGAGGAAATCTATCAAAAGGTGGCGGCAGTTTGTACCAGTGTGGATTGCGATTACTGGTCTTGGGATGGCCGGCATCTTGGGAAATGGCATGAGAGGGCAAAGGAAATCAAGGCTGATGTAGAAATCGGAGCGGCAGCGCTCGGAAATTAAGTTGAGCTAATCCTCTAACAAGGAGAAGAATTGCAGTCATGTGTAACGGCACATGGCTGTTTTCTATTTGTGCCAGGAGTTAGGACGGATATCTGTCACTTAAAACATATTTGATAAGATAAATTTTGTACTGAAAAAAAGGATTTGTTATGTTATAATAATTCCGAGGTGAGAAGAAATGGGAAAGATAGTAACCAATAAGGTTAGATGTAAACTATGCAATGAAGTGATAGAAAGTGTACATAGACACGATTTTAAGGTTTGTAGCTGTGGCGCGGTGGCGGTTGACGGCGGAAAAGACTATTTAAGACGATGCGGAAATCGTGAGGATTGGGAAGAGTTGAGCGAATACGAGAAGGATTCATTTTAGGAGGAAGTAATGAAGAAGAACTATATATTCGCCCTAGTCACAGTCCTCATCTGGGCGACCATGGCTACGATGGTAAAGATATTATTGTCGGATATACCGAATCTGCAAGCACTGGCGATTAGCGGAGTGTTTGCGTTTCTGTTCCTGTTACTTTTGAATATAAAGACCGGCAAGATAAAAGAAATGAAACGTTATTCGGTCAAGGAGTACGGTGTCATGAGCGGGCTTGGCTTTCTTGGTTTGTTCTTGTATTCGGCATTGTATTATTACGGAATCGGGCAGTTAAGCTCCCAGGAGGCTTGTATTTTAAATTATTTATGGCCTATGATGATTGTGTTGTTTTCCTGCATGATTTTAAAGGAACGTATGACAGTGCTGAAGGGCGTTGCCATGGTGTGTTCCTTTCTTGGAATCGTGATTCTTTCTATGGGAAACGGGAATGTGGCAAGCGGAAATACAACGCTCGGAATGGTGGCTTGCGTGGTTGCTGCGGCTTGTTACGGTCTGTTTTCGGTGTTGAATAAGAAAGCAGATTTGGACCAAAACATAACCATGATGATTATTTGGCTTACGGTGGCGGTGTGCTCTTTTGCAGTGGGGCCGGTCATGGAAGATTGGGTGCCGATTCGCGGACTGCAGTGGCTGGGTATTTTGTGGCTGGGTGTAGTGACGGATGCGGTGGCGTACTTACTTTGGGCACTGGCACTAAAGGGAGTGAAGGATACGGCAAAGATAGCAAATCTGGCGTATTTGACGCCGTTTTTGTCGGTGGTTTGTTCGGCACTGGTTCTGAAGGAGAAGATAAAGCTTCAGGCATTGGTGGCGTTAGTGCTGATTATCGGCGGAATTTTACTGCAGAGCCTGTGTGAACGGAAGAAGGAGAAGTAGGGAGGAACATACAGATGGAGTATTCGATGGAAGAAAGATGCAGACACATCCTTGCGATGTGCTTGGAGGAGAAAATTACAAATCCGATTGCGATATTTCAGAAAATTGCGAACAGGGAGTTTGTGAGAATCCATGGACCGGAGCATCATATTTTAGACGGCGCGGCGCTTTTGACGGCCGTTTATAATGCCGGAGGGAAGTTTGATTTACAGCAGAGTCTGGAGGAATTGATGCGTCGCGGCTTACAGATGCCGGGAGCGACCTGCG
>JAZUBD010000383.1:0-6705 GCA_045638305.1 Lachnospiraceae bacterium | reverse complement strand
CATACCTTCTGTGCCGTTCTTCTGCGCAGAAACCGTATCCGGTGTCTGCGACAACCTCATCTTTTCGTACTCTTCCTTGCACTCGGTGCATCCTTCCAAATGCTCCTTCACAAACTCACCGGTATCCGCACTCACCATATCCTCCGCATACAGAGGCAGCAGATCGCGTACAATACTACATTCATTCTTCATAATCACTTTCCTCCAATCCTTTTATTAACATAGTCCGGGCACGGTGATAGGTCACGCAGGCCCAATTGTCCGTCTTTCCGAACATCTGCCCGATTTGCTTGAAGTTTAACTCCGCATAGGTTCTCCACATGAAGACTTCCTTGTAAGGCTCCGGAAGCCGATGCAACAAACTTTGAAGTTCTATCGCCGTTTCCTTCCGGGCAATCCGCTCTTCTACGGATGTATTCGGATCGGCAATGCTTAGCAGTTCCGGCGTGTCTATATTCTCTGTTTTTCCGCTGTTCTTCAAAAAAGAATAATAACAGTTTTTCGCAATCTGGCACAGCCACACGCGAACCTCGCAATCTCCGCGGAACTTATGAATTGCCTTTAAGGCCTTAAAGAACGTATCGCTCGTCACTTCTTCCGCTACATGCGCATCTCCCGAAAGCCGCAACACATACCGATACACATCCTTAAAATAGGTATTGTACAGTTCTTCAAACTCCACGGCCCTATCACCTCCTTTCCCTTATAAGACTCCGGAAAGTAGAAAATCTTACAAGAATTTTTCAAAAAAATTATTTTACAATCTCTGTTTTCTTTTTTCTATCGTAATGGTTCGCTCTCTGTCCCCCGGTGCGGTACACCTTAGTTCCACCACATAATCATTTTCCGTTACCTCATGGACCACATACCATCTTCTTCGATCATCCAAATAATAGGCGTCTTCACTATTCTCCGACCTCCAAAGCGTACGACTGCCTCCCAGCAGCCACAAAGGCGATAGCGCAATCGCAAAAAGTGAAAGATAGCTCACCATAAACTCATAGGTCATGGCAGAAAGATACCACAGACTTCCGATATAGTAGACTGCCAGCAAGAAACACTGTCTCCGGAATTTCCAGTCAAAGGACCGGCGCTTCAAGTGACGGTATTTGGCTCGGAAATACAACTGGACCGCAACAGACGTGTCCCCCCATGCCAAAACAAGTACCGCAACAATGCCCAGTACCGGATCCCAATAAGTAGCCGTTTCCTCATGATGTATCTGCCCATATCCGCAAAGAAGCAGAAATAGTGTGTTACAAATCAGTGCAACTGCGAAGATGATTAACTTTGTTGATTTTTTCATATACATACCTCCCCGGTTGTTTTCCTATTGTCAGCATTCCAAGTACACCTATTATATCGCGCTTCCTCCTACAAAGTCAATTCTATGGCATCCCCTCCGGGAAAAACAAAAGGACTTGCAAAAGCAAGTCCTTAGTCGTTCCTAACAGAAACAAAGAAATTGGATTTTATTCCTCATCTATGTACTTTTTATGCTCTTCCCAATCCTTTTCACTCAGTACCTTAAAATCCAGAATCCCTTCTATGCCATGGGTGCTTTCCGCATATCCCCAGGAAAACCCGGCAAGGAACGTCAACTGATTATCATTCATTCTGGAAGGCGGGTCCACCAAATAGGTATGCGCCGTCCAAATCAGCTTCTCGTTATTCCTTAAGTTACTGCAAGGGGCATCAAACAGTTCCGCCGGATATCCCACACAAAAGTACGGCGGCACTGTACCGACACAATCCAACTCATATCTGACATTGACACTCTCTTTGCCGTCAACGGTATTGTACTCTTCCCATCGCATAATCTGAATAAAACCGCAATATCTCTCATATCCCTTCAGATTAAGTTCTTCAAAATAAGCATGAATCATCGGGTAACCGATACATTGATTCACATCAAATGGCACATTTAACGCACCAAAGCCGGACTCCTCCGGATTTTCCATTGCCTTATAGTCAACAGTTATATAATTGGTCTTGTTTCGTAATTGAAACGGGATGGAATATTTCATTTATACAGTACCTCCTTCTTCTGCCAATCGGGTATATTTCTCCACAAACTCCGTCTTCGCCAGCATATATTCCTGTCTGTTGTCACCATACCGTAACGCCAGCTTCTGCTTCAGCTCGCTGTATTCCTTCGCCGCCTCCGGATGCTCTCTCAAATATTGCGCAAACAGCAACTCCGGTCTCGGTACCTCATTTTCCCTGATATGTATGTAGCACTTATATTGCTCCACGCCATCCACCGTATAAGGCACCACGAAATTCATGCAATTCTTCCTCTTCTTCGCTTTATCCGGGTACTTCGTACATAGATACCCCGCATCCGACATCTGCTTGTAAAAAGCATCCAAATCAATTTCCTTCTTTAAAATCACCAGGATATCTACCGTTGGTTTCGATAACATCCCCGGAATCGATGTACTGCCGAAATGAAAGATATCCTCAATGCTGTCACCTACAATATGCCATAGTTTCTCTTTTTCTTCTTCAAAGATAACTGTCCAGTTCGGGTCATACTCCCGCAGCAGAACCGGATACGAGGCCAATTGGTCTGTTGTAATTTTACTTTGGCTGTCCATGTTTTTCAATTTCCAAGACATAAACACATCCTCCTATGTCTTTACACATTTACTACTCTGACTCCAATGATAGCACAGAAATACGGGCATGTCTAGGTGGACGAAAAGTGCCGATGCAGTCAAGCCCAAGCAAAACAAAAGGACCTACCACTTGGTAAGTCCTTTATCTTTCCCAGCGCAGACGGCAGTACCCCGCCTAATATTGCTTCATTTCCCTTCCATATACGCACTCAGTTTCTCCATACTCTGCCGGACCCTCTCATTCCCTCGAATCGTCTTCATATACCCAGGATTTTGCATCACCTGAACCAGCTCTTCCCGGAAGACATCCAGGCTCACTAAGGCACCGTTGGAAATAAACCTGAGCTTCTCTCCCAAATCACCGAAGAAAGCAGAATCCTTAAAATAATCTTCTGCATGAATTATACTCTCCACATAGGTCTCAAAGCACTTTGCTGCCTCGTCTTCCTCATTGAAGTGCAAATAGTAATCCATCATTTGCGCCGCACCACGGTAAAACGGAATCCTAAATTCCTGTTCCATCCGGCACATCATTTCCGCATACATCCGCTCTTTTTCATTATCCTTTGTTGCTGCCGCAATCCCTGCCATACGGGACAGACAAATCAATGCGTTCTGCACACACTCAAACAGAAACTGCTCACATTCCTTCCGGGCGACCTCATAATCCTTCTTCACATACAGAAGCAACGCTTTTAAATGTCTGGCATTAAAATCAAAATCCGGGAGTATGGCAAGAACTTTTTCAGCCTCCTCAAACCTCTGACTCGCGATATAAAAGCTTGCCAAATAGCGCTGCGCTTCGAACTTAACCTCATCCTCTTCAGACTTGCACAGCTTCAACAGATGCTCCTCTAAGCTTTGCATCTGTTCCTCCGTTGCCTCTCCCTGCACCTGCAACTTCGTGAGCCACTTTGCATATGCCATCATAAACAATTCGGAATTCGGATACTCCTTAAGTCTTTCCTTCCAATACAACATTTCCGCATTGATTCCCTCTGTCCGACCTATTTCCTCTGCGTTGTCTGCAAACGACTTCACCTGTTCCGGTGCTACCGTTTCTTCGTAGGACAACAATGTGTTTAAATCGGTATGTAAGGCCCTCGCCAGCGGTGTCAACAGCATAATATCCGGCATAGAACTGTCCGTTTCCCACTTACACACCGCAGGCTCCGAAATTCCCAGCAGATTCGCCAGCTCCCTCTGGGTCATATTTACCTGCTTCCGCAACCGGCAAATTCTCTTTCCAAATGTCTCAACAGCCATAATCTCAGCCTCCCTTTCCTCAACGTGAATTTGCTTCGAATAGGATCCTATGGCTTTATTATAGCATGGAAGGTGGGGTAGAACAATTGAGGGAAAGTTAAGCGCAGGTTAAGGAGTGATAACCGGTAGGAAGGTTTCAAAAACATCTCCACATTTCAACTCACATATAAAAATTGGCGGGAAATTCTTCTATTTACAAAATGATGCATTCCCCATCCTTACATATCTGCGTCATTTCTCTATCCTTAATCCGATACGCTTCTCCATACAGTGTCGTTTGTCCGTTCTCAATCATGATATAACTACCGTCATTCAAAGCAATGATTTCATGACCCACACTATCCTCAAAGGTAATGTCCTCTATCAAACGCATCCCGTCCAAATACTCATCTCTAAGCTTTTGAAAATGCGGATAAATATTGATATTTGTTATGCCAAGTCCCGTAATCCAACGTTCATAAAGCGGGTCAAGTGCCTCTCCTTCCAGCTCCGGACCGGCATAAACCACCTCTGCACAGTTCATGGAACCTGCACTCCACGCAACCAAAATCCCCTTAAAATCTAACAAACGCTCTTTCAAACGAAGCTGTTTCATGAACTTGTTTTGTGTCGGCACATGTCCCCCTGCCAAAATAATCACATCCATATCCGGTAAGTTTTCAATAATGTCCGGGTTTCTATCATCACACTGCGCAAGATACGAAACACTCAGCCCGCTCATCGGAAGCGCTTCTTTTAAACAAGCATATATCCCATCATTCTTCACGTGGTTATCCGGATTCGCACAAACAATCAGCACCCTTGCATCCTGTATCCAAATAGATTTCAGTCTGTCTAACAACCCATTTTTCTGAATCAGAACATCCGGTACTCTGATTCCGTTCACCTTAAATGCCCCTCCAAGAGAGCTTGTCAACATTGCTTTCATAATACTCACCTCCGCAAATCTGATTTATTTACCTATACTGACACAATTCATACGCCGTTTTCATATTCGTAATAAGCTGCTCGCATTCTTCAAGGCTTTCTCCACTCGCCAGTTCTTCTCTGAAAAGCCAAATGACCGTTTCAATATACAAACAGCGCAATAAAGTCTCACAGGGAATCCCAACGCTTTCACCAAGATTTTTAACAAAATCAATGATTATATCCTTTGGCTCTGAGAGTAAGTCGTCTCTGAATTCATCCAGTATAAATCTCGATAAATCAAATACCGGGTCGCCTGCTACACCCTTTGGGTCAATGACCGTATAACTACCGTTTTCATTCTTAAGTATATTTTCGTGGTGTAAATCGCCATGTAACAGAACATTGCGTGAATACTTTTTGCATAGATCTTTCAGCATGCTCTCGGCACGTTCAAGATATTGACGTAGTTCTTCACAATCCGTACGATTTTTTGTTCCTTCCTTTCCCTCAGCAAACCATTCGGAATATGTAGGGAATGTACTGTCCGGCAAGTCAGGTTTGTGCAGTACTTTAAATATGTCCCCTACAATCTTGATCCGTTCCTCACGGCGAGCACTTTCATATAACGTATCCGCAGGAATAATTCGTTCCATTATATAAACCTTATCCTCAAGTGAATACTCATAAAGTTTGCAGAAATTCTCTCCTTGAAACTGTATTAATGACATGATTTCTTTTATATCTTCATCAAACTCATTGTTAATAAGAATTTTGAATATTACTTTCCCATACTGTTTTGAAACCGCATAGAAAATCAGACTGTTAACGGAAAGCGATTGCTGAAATGTTATTTCGGACAATTCCCATTGCTCTTTGTATTTTTCTGCAACACGAATTCGCTCGTTATATCTTTCCGCACCTAACTTATTTATAAATCGTTCTGCTTGCGTATATGTCAACAAATTAATCCCGCCTTCCTAAGTATAATGCCATAATTATACCAGAATACCAAAACAAATGCCAGGGGAAACTTCCAACTCCCCATTGTCTTCCACCCGATTTCATTGTATAATCCAAGTGTAAAAAAAATATGGAGGTTGCAAAAGATGAACAAAAAAGTTTTATTGGTTGTTATGGACGGTATCGGGTTCAGCAAGTCCGGCATCGGTGACGCTGTGGCAAAAGCAAATACTCCGGTCCTGGATAAGTTACTTGCAGAATGCCCGAATACAAGACTGAACGCACACGGTGTTGCCGTGGGACTTCCTTCCGACGATGACATGGGCAACAGCGAGGTCGGTCATAATGCGCTGGGCTGCGGGCAGATTTACTCGCAGGGCGCAAAGCTGGTAAACGAGTCAATCGAAAGCGGAAAGATGTACACTTCTACTGCCTGGAACGAAGTGATTGATAACTGTAGAGCAAATCACTCCACACTGCATTTTATCGGTCTTCTTTCCGACGGCAATGTTCACTCTAACATCTCCCACCTGATTTCCATGCTGAAAGAAGCAAAGAACGCAGGCGTTCGCAGGGTTCGCATTCATGCACTTCTTGACGGCCGTGATGTTCCTGCAACAAGCGCCCATGTCTATATAGAGCAATTGGAAAACGTTCTCGCCGAGTTAAATGATGGCGATTTTGACGCAAAAATAGCAAGCGGCGGCGGACGTATGAATATCACAATGGACCGTTACGAGGCCAACTGGGATATGGTAAAGCGGGGCTGGGATACGCATGTTCTCGGTCTTGGTCGCCAGTTTGACACTGCCCTTGCCGCCATTGAAACCTATCGTAACGAACTGAATGTAATTGACCAGGATTTGCCTGCTTTCGTGGTTGCAAAAGATGGTGAACCGGTTGGAAAGATTGTAGATAAAGACAGTGTCATTCTTTTCAACTTCCGTGG
>JAZUBD010000382.1:0-2973 GCA_045638305.1 Lachnospiraceae bacterium | reverse complement strand
CCTATCAAATCCGTTATGGTGACGGTACGGTGGAAGTAAAGCTTCCGGTGGTGAAACTCCGCGAGTTTAACCCGGAGTTTAACGAGGAAATTGATGTACCCTTTGAAAATGATGCAGAAGTCATCGGACGTTGGGAGCTGTTGGACCATTTGCCATGTAAGGAGATGTTTCTTCCGGAAAAAAGGAAGTCTGCTGATAATGGAGACCGGGTAAAGGAACTTTATTTCCTACCGGGTGGCGAGCGGTACTGGTGCTTCGGATGGACGAAGGGATATGTGTTGTCCGACTGCGGCTATCCGCACCGGAAGAATCAAAATCCGTACACCATCGAGCGCATCGGAGAGGAAACATATCTTTTTCTGGAATTCAAGGGACATAACTACTTTGAAGGAGGCAAGCCGGAGGTTTGGGTGTTCCGAAAGACGGATTCCAAGGAGTATACGAAGAAGGAAATCCGAATTGTGGACGAAATCCCGCAGGTTTCCGCGGACGATAATGCGGTAATGGGACAGTGGAATGTATGTGACTTGGTGCGGAGTGTAGAATCCTTTGACCCGCGCAATAGGTGTGCCTTTATTCCTTATGAGGCGTTGTACTGGAGATGTGCAGAATTTTTTCCGGAGGGGAAGATACGGAATGGGTTCTTAAACTCCAAAGACGGCAGCGTAACCATTGACAAGGACGAAGTATGGCGTTGGGTAAACGGCTACGTGATTTGCAATCCGCAGGTTACCGTAAGTAAGTATGTGATTGAACAGCACGAGGGCAAGGAGTACCTGTTTGTGCAGTGGAAGAGCGGGGATTATTCTTACGGCGGAGAGCAACCGTTTTGGTATGTGTTTAAAAGGTAATTTTTTCTCTTGCATTTTCTCAATACCGGGTGTATAATAACAACGAAATAAAAACAGGGGAGCTTGTGATGGCAGGCTGAGAGGAAGTAATCAAACTTCGACCCTATACCTGATACGGATAATGCCGTCGTAGGAAGTCATACACAAGGATTTTTTACAGGAGATATCCGTAAGGGTATCTCCTTTATATTTACAACTTAAAAACGCAGGGGAGCTTGTTTTGACAGGCTGAGAGGAAGGTGTAACCTTCGACCCATGAACCTGATTTGGATAATGCCAACGTAGGGAAAGAATCTGTAAGGATTACGGGAAACTACCAAATCGGAGTTTCCCGTTTTTTTGCGTGCAGGCAAAGTGAGCATTGAGCCGCCGGTGCAAACTTGTTTGCAGAGCGGTGGTGAAATGCGAGCGCGCCCACGACGGAGCGGCTATGCCGCGAAGTGTGGGAGTGCAAAGCACTGTCTGCACGCAAGAAAGCAGGCAAAGTGAGCATAGAGTCATCGGTGCAAGCTTGCTTGCAGACCGGTGACGAGATGCGAGCGCGCCCACGACGGAGCGGCTATGCCGCGAAGTGTGGGAGTGCAAAGCACCGTCTGCACGCAAGAAAGCAGGCAAAGTGAGCATTGAGCCGCCGATGCAAGCTTGTTTGAATGGAGGTGAAATGATGGTAAAGGTAAACGGTACGGAGTTTGATATTGCGGGAAAGACAGTAACGGAGTATCTGGCGACAACGAATTACGATCCCAAGCGGATTGCCGTGGAACGGAACGGAGATATTGTGTTTAAGTCACAGTATGATGTTACTGTTCTTCACGATGGCGATAGTTTGGAGATTGTCAGTTTTGTAGGAGGTGGTTGATTGATACCGACAAAGAAGGAATGGATGGAGGCGCTGGAGGTTCGGCACGGAACGGAGCTTCACAAGCGTTTTTCCTCTGCAACGGTGGCGATGTGCGGTTTGGGCGGCCTGGGGTCCAATATTGCCATTGCGTTAGCAAGAGCAGGCGTAGGGAAACTCATTTTGATTGATTTTGATCGTGTGGACATTACCAATCTGCACCGTCAGCAATACAAGGCAAGTCAGATCGGACAATACAAGACGGATGCCCTCGCGGAGAATCTTTTTGAGATTGCACCCTACACGGAAATCACAACAATTACAGTGAAGCTCTCGGAGGACAATCTCACAACGTACCTTAAGGAGGCAGATATTGTTTGCGAAGCCTTGGACAATGCAGAAGCCAAGGCGATGCTGGTAAACGGTGTACTGGAGCAACTGCCGGGCTGTTTTCTGGTTGCGGCGTCCGGCATGGCAGGGATGGATACGCCCAATACCATTAAGACACGAAACATAGGGAAACGGTTTTATCTTTGCGGCGATGAAGTCAGTGATGTGGCAGGTACCATCGGTCTTGTTGCTCCACGGGTGATGCTTTGCGCCGCACATCAGGCACAAACTGTCCTGCGGATTCTGGCAGGCGAATACGAAGTATAAGAAAACAGGAAGTATAAGAAAGAAGGACATAGTATGAAAAAGGAAGACAAATTAATCATCGGTGGACACGAATTTAGTTCACGTTTTATTTTAGGCTCCGGCAAGTATTCTATGAAACTTATTGAAGCTGCCGTAAAAGATGCCGGTGCGGAAATTATCACACTTGCGGTACGCAGAGCCAACACGAAAGAACAGGAAAATATTTTAGACTACATTCCGGAAGGAGTCACACTTCTTCCCAACACCTCCGGTGCGCGAACTGCGGAGGAAGCGGTTCGTATTGCACGCCTTGCCAGAGAGCTGGGCTGCGGAAATTTTGTGAAAGTAGAAATTATGCGAGATACCAAGTACTTGCTTCCGGACAATCAGGAGACCATCAAAGCAACCGAAATTCTTGCAAAGGAGGGTTTTGTGGTCATGCCGTATATGTATCCTGATTTGAATGCTGCCCGTGATATGGTAAATGCCGGTGCTGCTACCATTATGCCTTTGGCGTCTCCTATCGGTTCCAACAAGGGCCTTGCAACCAAGGAGTTTATCCAAATTCTCATCGATGAAATTGACTTGCCGATTATCGTAGATGCCGGTATCGGTAGACCTTCCCAGGCTTGTGAAGCCATGGAAATG
>JAZUBD010000381.1:0-2939 GCA_045638305.1 Lachnospiraceae bacterium | reverse complement strand
TGGCTCACAGAACGACATGGCTCCGATCCGACTTCCTTTCTAATGTTTTCCGTGCATGCTCACTTTGCCTGCACGGAAAAAGACGCCGTTTCACCTTCCGGTGAACCGGCGCCGAATCCTTGTTCTTTCTACTTATTGGCCTTTCCCATATCTTCCACAATCAATTCCTTAATATCCCGGGCCTTGTTCTTGATACGCTCCGAAGCATTTCGCGAAACAATCACACGGGAAATCAAACGCCCCGCCTCTTCATAATGACCGACTCTTCGTCCGATGTCCGCCAACATGCAAAACATGGTATTCTCATCCATACCGCAAATCGGGTAGTTTTCCTTGGACATTGCCTCGCTAAAGCCGTCATAAGCACTGCTTAAAAACTCCAGCTCCTGAGCATGTAACTCCGTCTTATCCTTCTCCTCCGTAGCCGGATCCTCCTGCTTGGCGCGAAGAAGCCATGCAATCTTAAGACAGGTATAGGCTCTCTCGCTAAGCTTTCCCCGCTTCACCACGGCACTGGCCAGTGCCAGACGGTGGAACAGAATCGCATCATCATAGGAATACACTCCGTCCAGCTTCAGTACCGCATTGAACTTCTTGGAAATCTGCTCCATTACCAGCTTCGCCTGCGGCGTGGTAATCGCGGTAAAGAGACGATTCACTCCCGCATAGCCGCACCGCGGACAAACAATGGCATCGTACTTTAACGGATCGATTCCCTGATACCGCGGACGCAAATCCGTATCGGTACCGATAAGCTTTGCCTTACCCGTACGCACCGCACTGCTCTTAAACTCCTCGTCGCATACCGGACAGGTATGAGTCTTCTCAAATAAATAATCTATCTCCGTCTTCTCGTGCTGTTCAACCGCAGCATTTTCCTTCTTTTCTCGTTTCGCCTTGGTCTCAACATCCTCGTAAACATCCATATCGCTTACTCCGCCGAGTCCCAACGCCTCTAATCCGGACAGTAAATTGCTCATTTGTTCCTCCTTCGAATACACACCTGACACTTTGTGAAAATGTGCTTCAATAAATCATAAAACAACCGAATTATCAAAAAAATCTTTCTCCTTCCATCATACGATACTTTCTCCCTTTTATCAAGCATTATTTCAGAAAAAAGCAACTATTTCTATTAAAAAAACAGTTGCCTTTCACCCCAATTTTCTATTCAAAAACTTCCCTAATAAAACAACTTCGTATACTCTGTCTGCGTATCCGCAATATGATACACATACACCACTTCACCGATTTTCTTATAAATAGCAACATGCTTCTCACAAATCACCATTCGGTAGCCCATGGCATTCAGCCAGTCATCCGGAGTCAGCGAACCGGAATCCGGAAACATCTCCAACCGTTCTATCACATTTAAGATATTGTCCGTTACTTTTAAAGCAGTTTCTATCCCAAACTGAATGTAATAATAATCCTCAATTCTCTTTAAATCTTCCCAGGCAGTAGGAAGTATTTCAACCCTATATTGCATTCAATCTCTCTCTTAAACGTTTTCTTGTTTCAGCAATACTCATCGTCTCTGCACCTTCCATGCGTTCCTGCTCTGCCTGTAACACCTTTGCACGAAGTTCCAGTATCTGCTCTCTTTTTTCAAATGCATCGATATTCATTACCACCAAGTCACCTTCTCCGTTTTTGGTTATATAAATCGGCTCCTTGGTTTTTTTAGCCATATCGGAAATCACGCCGTACTCATTTCTTAATGCTGCTGATGCTTTGATAATCATATAAATCACCCTCCATATCATTTTTATGATATAATTATATCGTAGTTTTGCGATGTTGTAAACCTGTTTTCAACTTTTTTCACTTGCACCATGTTTAATGGTTATTGCAAATTTTGCAACAACCACATCCTCCTTGTATTGGAACACTCATATTCTCCGAAAATTCACCATACATTATACGAAGTAATACACTTACGAGGCATTTCATGAACCTTGACGAAAATCCAATCAAAAACCATCCGGACGAATCCCCAACCAAAGTCTACCGCATCGTAAAATACTCCCTCTTTCTCTTCTCCCTGGCCTTTTTCCTCTTTGCGGGAAGTAAACTTCTAAACGACACCATCCCAACCGCCGGAAAAGCGAAGAAGCTGCCGATTTACTGCGTGGATACGGAGGAGAAGAAGGTGGCGCTCTCTTTTGATGCGGCGTGGGGGAACGAAGACACCCGCAACATCCTCGCCATCCTGAAAAAACACAACGTCCGCGTCACCTTCTTTATGACCGGAGAATGGATGAACAAATATCCGGAAGATGTGAAGGCGATCCTTGCCGACGGCCACGACCTTGGCAACCACAGCGAGAATCACAAACAAATGTCTCAGCTATCAAGGGAACAGTGCCGCACGGAGCTTCAGAAAGCCCACGACCGCATCAAAGAACTGACCGGGGTGGAAATGACTCTGTTCCGGCCGCCGTATGGGGACTACAACAATACCTTGATTGAGGTATGTAACGATATGGGCTATCATTGCATTCAATGGGACATTGACAGCTTAGACTGGAAAGACTACGGCACCGATGCCATCATAAAAAAGGTATTGGAACACAAGCACCTAGGCAACGGTTCCATTATCCTCATGCACAACGGGGCAAAGTATACCCCGGATGCACTTGAAGCCATTATTCTGGGATTAAAAGAAAAAGGCTATGAGCTTGTGCCGATTTCGGAATTGATACATAAGGAGAATTACGAGATGGACCATGAGGGAAGACAGCATGTAAAGGAAACGCCTACGCCGCAACCTGCGGCATAGGCGTTTTCCTATATACTATCACACATCACATACTCCTTAAACTTCTCACCACGTTCTTCAAAATTCTTAAACACGCCGTAGGACGGTGCCGCCGGAGACATGACGCAAGCCTTGCCCGGTGCCGTCACCTTCTTTGCCAGGGATACCAAGTCGGAGG
>JAZUBD010000380.1:0-4313 GCA_045638305.1 Lachnospiraceae bacterium | reverse complement strand
GGAAGACTTTTTCGGCGTGGATTTAAATGCCGGAAATGAATAACCTGCGAAGTTTCTTCATTTGTGCTTTTGTACAAATTTTTCTCAAAAATTTGAAAATACATCTTGCCAAACAGGAAAAAGTATGGTACACTATTTCCTGTTCAGCAAGATAACTTCGCTGATATGCGGATGTGGCGGAATGGCAGACGCAGCAGACTCAAAATCTGCCGGTTTCACGATCGTGTGGGTTCAAGTCCCACCATCCGCAGTGAGAAAAAGAAATCCTCTGACTTTTAGTCAGGGGATTTTCTTTTTCCCGAAGCGAAGGCTTGCCTTGTCCCTACGGTCCAAGTTCTACGCTTCGCTTCGGTCGGTGCTAAACGGATGTCCACCGGACATCCAGCACCCCACCATCCGCATACGAATTTACTTCACACTCTCAGTATGATAGAATCAACTTGTACTTCATCATCTTAAAAGGAGTATATATGTGCAAGAACATTATTGTTAGCTCTGATATTTCATCGTTATCAATCGAAAATGTAAATAAGGATAACTATAGTAAGCCTGGCGTATGGGCATTATATGGTCATACAGGAAATGGACAATGCAAATGTCTAGAAGTTGCCAAAACAATAGACATATATAGTGAAATAAAAAGTGCCATCTACATACTTACTACTCCCGATAGCAACACATGTAAGGAATGTAGTTTAATTCCTAACAATTTGTATTCTGCAAGAACTAGATTTGAATATAGCACAAAATTTAATATACATAAGTGTAAAGAATGTTCACATACAAGTGATTTGAGAATAAAATCATGGAAAAGAAATCCAAGATACATTGACAAATATAAAGATATGCTAAGTAAAGGATATGTATATTTCAAATTTGTATGTGTAGACATATCAGAAGATATGCAAGATAATAGAAAAAGAAAAGCAGTTGAAAAGCAATATGCAAAAACTAACACCGCCCTATATTGGTATGGTTAAACTGATATATTAAAAAAGGAGATACCTATGATTTCTCATCCGATTCCGCCGGTGTTTGACCGGCACTCAAAGGTTTTGATTCTCGGTAGCTTTCCCTCTGTGAAGTCCAGAGAAGCGCAGTTTTTCTACGGGCATCCACAGAACCGTTTTTGGAAGGTGACTGCAAATGTGTTCGGCGTACCCGAACCAAAGACGGTCGAAGAAAAGAAAGCTTTTCTCCTTTCCCACGGCATTGCGGTGTGGGATGTGATTGCCTCCTGCGATATTGAAGGAAGTTCCGATAGTTCCATAAAAAATGTGATACCGAATGATTTGACACAGATTTTAGAAGTTGCGGATATCCGGACGATTTTTGTAAATGGAAAAACCGCAGAGAAGTTTTATAATAAATATATCAAAGACACTATCGGCCGTCCGGCTGTTTGTCTGCCTTCCACTTCTCCCGCTAACGCGGCATGGTCCATAGAACGGCTGACGGAGGCTTGGAAACATCATTTCGCGCAATAAGACAAAAACGGTATCCCAAGACTTCCCTCTTCGGATACCGTTCTTTTTCGTCTTATTTTCCTAAATCACCACGTTCCGCTCTTCGCCCCGCTGGAAGGCCTTAATGTTCTCATATACACCCTCTACACAGCGCATACGGGCTTCTACGCTGCCCCAGGCCAGGTGCGGTGTGATAATGAGCTTGTTGCTGTCTTTGATCTTACTGAGGGGATTCGAAAGCTGTAGCGGCTCCTTTTCCAGAACATCCAGTCCCGCACCGGCGATTTCTCCGGCTTCCAAGGCTTCGTACAGGTCCGTATTGTTGACTACCGGACCACGGGCCACATTTACCAAATAGGCGGTCGGCTTCATCTTTGCCAATGCCTCTTTATCGATAAAGTTCCGGGATAACTCACTGAGCGGGCAATGCAAGGAAAGGAAGTCACACTCTTGCAGTAACGTATCCTTGTCCACCTGCGGATACTCGGTCACAGTGCTTTTTCCGGTAACGGAATGGAAAATCACCTTGCAGCCGAAGGCAGTGGCAATCCGCGCCACCCGCTTTCCGATATTGCCCATGCCCACGATGCCCCAGGTCTTTCCTTCCAGCTCATAAAACGGAATGTCAAAGTTGGAGAACCGGTCCTGAGCACTGTAGGCACCGGATTTTACGTAATTATCGTAATGCGGAAGCTTCTGGGACAATGCCAATGCCAGCGCAAAGGTGTGCTGAGCCACCATAGCGGAGCAATAATCCACCACATTGGTCACCCGGATTCCTCTGGACTTACAATAGGCCAAATCACAATTATCGTACCCGGTGGCAAACTCACAAATCATCTTCACGTTCGGAGCATCCTTCAGACTCTCCTCACACATGGGAGACTTATTCGCCACAATGATATCCGCGTCCTTTACACGTTCTTTGACCTCTTCTATGGTTACCGTGTTTCTGTAGCAGGTCACATTACCCAGCTCATAAAAGCAATCCACCGGAATATCCGGTCCCACACTGTTTCGTTCCAACACTACGATATTCATACTCTGTTTCCTTCCGATCTATTTTCTGATTTTGCTGACAATATAATTCATTTCAAATTATTCCGTCAATAGAACATTCTCAACTGTTTTACAATTCCACCAATATGTTATCGTAACAGCTCCGCCACTTCCGGGAACATTGCCACGCTTCGAGCAAGGATTCCGTTCATATGTGCCATGGCAATTCCGTAATTGGTAAACGGTACCCGCTCATCCTCTGCGGTCTTTTTCCGGTAAGAAAGCTCCCGTTCCGTTAACATACAGCCGCCGCAATGAATGACAAGACGGATTCCGGTCAAACCCTCCGGGAAGTCCTTTCCTGAGGTAAACACAAACTCCGGCTCCTTCCCGGTAAACTTCCGAATCATAGCCGGCAGCTTTACCGTTCCGATGTCGCCGCACTGTCTATGGTGAGTACATCCCTCGGAAATCAGGATTTTATCTCCGTCCCGCAAATTTTCCAATGTCCTGACTCCTTCTACAGCCGTAGACAAGAACCCTTTATACCGTGCCATCAAGATAGAAAAAGACGTAAGAGGCACCTCTGCCGGCACCAGCTTTGCCACCTTCCCGAATACCTGACTGTCGGTAATGACCATCGCCGGTGACTTTTCAAGTGCCGAAAATGCCTCCGAAAGTCCTGTATCCTTTACTACCAGAGGCATCCCCTCCGCATCCAGAATATCCCGGATAGTCTGCTGCTGCGGTAATATCAGACGTCCCTTCGGCGCTGCCTCGTCAATCGGTACCACCAGCACCGCCACATCTCCCGGTGCTATCTTATCTCCGATAAGCCTGCGTTTTTCTTCTTCTGTATGAAGCAGGGCACCGATATGTTCCTTTAGCTCGTAAATTCCGGTACCGGTCCTTGCACTGACATAAAGCGGTATTTGTTTGTCCGTTACCGTACCGTTAGTACCCGACTCCTTCACATCCGAAGATAAGCTGTTCTGTCTTTCTGCCGGTACTACATCCGATTTATTATATACCGTCAAATACGGTATCTTTCGCTCTTCAAACAACGCCACAAGAGCCTTTTCGCATTCTCCCATCCCGACCGTGGCATCTGCTACTAAAATGCCGCAATCGGTTCGATTCAATACCTGGCGGGTCTTTTTTACACGAAGTTCCCCTAAAGCTCCTTCGTCATCATAGCCCGGCGTATCAATAATCACCACCGGTCCGATGGGAAGCAGCTCCATGGTCTTGTACACCGGGTCCGTGGTGGTTCCCTTTACGTCGGATACCACGGAAAGTTCCTGCCCCGTTATCGCATTGATGAGACTGGATTTTCCGGCGTTTCGCCGTCCGAAGAATGCAATATGTACCCGCTCGGAAGCAGGTGTATTCTGCATACTCATATCAATTCCTCCTTAAGAAGGTGCCGGACACCAACTGATTTCCAACACATCCGACACCCACTCTTCCCATTCTTCTATCACATCCTAAAAGCGGAAATCTCTTATTCCCTCTTCAATCTTCTTTAAGTGATCCTCGCAGATTTCCCTTACCTTTTCCTTCGGAATATTGTTAAGCTCCGCCTGAATTAAGGCTTCGCCGATTTTCTTTGTCTCCTCGGAAGCATAGTCCATCAGATACTCTTTTAGCGTCATCAGCGCATTCGGATGACAGCAGTTTCCGATCTGCTTCGACTTGCAAAGGTCCATAAAGCGGTCGCCCGTTCTTCCCTCGCGGTAGCAAGCCGTGCAGAAGCTTGGAATATAGCCGAGCTTCATCAGCCAATTTACAATTTCATCGAGCGTGCGGTTGTCAGAAACGTCGAACTGCTGTGACTCATCCTCTTCC
>JAZUBD010000379.1:0-2530 GCA_045638305.1 Lachnospiraceae bacterium | reverse complement strand
TATGTTATGCAGGTGCCGGAGGAAGAGAAGTATTTAATGAAGAAGGATGAACTGCTTGCACGTTTGGTGACATTGTTCGGTGGTCGTGCGGCAGAGGAGTTGGTGTTCGGTTCGGTGACCACCGGCGCTTCCAATGATATTGAAAAAGCAACCTCCATTGCACGCGCTATGATTACCCAGTACGGTATGTCGGAAAAATTCGGTCTTATGGGGCTGGAATCTGTGCAGAACCGTTATCTGGACGGCAGACCGGTACAGAATTGCGCCGATGCTACCGCGGCTCTGATCGATCATGAAGTAATGGAGTTGTTAAAGGAGTGCTACGACAAGGCGTATCAAATGCTTTCCGAGAACAGGGATGTGTTGGATAAGATTGCAGAATTCTTATTTGAAAAGGAAACCATTACCGGTAAGGAGTTTATGAAGATATATCGTGAGGTAAAGGGATTGCCGGAGGAAGAGGCTGCAAACGACAGTGAACAGGAAGAAACGAAGCAATCGGTGGATATTGTGGTAGGAGATGCGACGGAGGAAAAGAACAACGAGGAATAAAACCGCGTAGAAACGGAGGTATCCTTATGTTTGATATTGAAGAAGAGTTAAAGAAGCTCCCGGCTAAGCCGGGAGTTTATATTATGCACGATAAATCGGATGCGATTCTTTACGTAGGAAAAGCTGTTAGTCTGAAAAATCGTGTGCGCCAGTATTTTCAGAGTAGTCGAAATCTGTCCCCGAAGATTCAGAAGATGGTGTCCTTGGTGGAACGGTTTGAGTATATCGTAGTGGATTCCGAGATGGAAGCACTGGTATTGGAGTGCAATTTAATTAAGGAACATCGTCCCAAGTATAATACGATGCTAAAGGACGACAAGCATTATCCGTACATCCGGGTAACGGTGAACGAGCCGTTTCCGCGGGTGTTGTTTGCACGCTCTCGTGGAAAGGATAAGGCAAAGTATTTCGGTCCGTATACCAGTGGGCAGGCGGTAAAGGATACGCTGGATTTGTTGAAGAAAACCTATCAGATTCGGAATTGTAATTTGAATCTTCCGAAGGAGAAGAGCAGTCGCCCGTGTTTGTACTATCATATGGGACAGTGTAAGGCACCGTGTCAGGGACAAATTTCTAAAGAAGAGTATGGAGTGGCGATTGAACAGGTGACAGCTTTTTTATCCGGTAATTTTTCGTTGATTACGAAACGCCTGGAGCAACTGATGAAGGAAGCGTCCATGAACCTGGAGTTTGAAAAGGCAGCGGAGTATCGGGATTTATTAAATAGTGTACATCGAATGGCAGAGCGCCAGAAGGCGGATGCGGATTTGACGGTAGATCGGGACATTGCGGCGATTGCTACAGCGGGGGAAGAGGCGGTGGTGCAGGTGTTCTTCGTGAGGGAAGGAAAAATGATCGGACGGGAGCATTTTTACCTGACCGGAGTAGAGGGGGAAGATCGGGCATTTGTATTGCAGGAGTTTATTAAACAGTTTTACGGTGGGACTCCGCATATTCCGAAGGAACTGTTATTATCGGAAGAAATCGAAGAGAGGGAGTTGTTGGAGAACTATTTGTCAGAGCGTTCCGGACGTAGAGTAAAGATTCTTGTGCCGAAAAAAGGAGAGAAGGAACGTCTGGTGGAGCTGGCGGAAAAGAATGCGTCCATGGTATTGCAAAAGGATGCGGAGAAAATTGCCGCCGAGGAGAAGAAGACCAGGTGGGCTGCGGATGAGATTGCGGAGCTTTTGGGGGTTTCGGAATTGGGACGCACCGAGTCCTTCGATATATCCAATACAGCAGGGTTTGCATCGGTAGCTTCGATGGTGGTGTTTGAAAACGGAAGACCGAATAAGGCAGAGTATCGTAAGTTCCGTATTAAAACTGTACAAGGTTCGGATGATTATGCCAGCATGAGAGAGGTTCTAACGCGACGCTTTTCTCACGGATTAAAGGAACTGGAAGAGGGGACGGAAGAGAAGTTTTCCAAGTTCCCGGATTTGATTTTAATGGACGGAGGAAAGGGACAGGTCAACATAGCGGAACAGGTGCTGCATGAGTTGGGAATCCATATACCGGTGTGCGGTATGGTAAAGGATGATAAGCATCGTACCAGAGGTCTGTATTTTCATAATGAAGAACTGCCGATGAATCAGCATAGCGAAGGGTTCCGGTTGTTAACACGCATTCAGGACGAGACACACCGTTTTGCAATCGAATATCATCGGTCCCTGAGAGGAAAGGAACAAGTGCATTCTATATTAGATGAAATTGAAGGAATCGGACCGACCAGACGTAGGGCACTTATGAAGGAGTTCGGCAGTCAGGAAGCCATTCGCGAAGCGACCGAAGAGGAGCTGGCAGCGGTGGATTCTATGAATGCAGCGGCGGCTCATGCGGTGTATAATTTCTTCCGAAAAAAGAAGTAAAAAAATTGTAAAAAAGTGCTTGACATTGAAAAGGTTTCGTGGTACTATAATCAAGCACTGTTTCGGAGAGTTGCCCGAGTGGTTTAAGGGGCTGGTCTTGAAAACCAGTG
>JAZUBD010000378.1:0-5022 GCA_045638305.1 Lachnospiraceae bacterium | reverse complement strand
CTTGTTTACCTGCCCCATAATGGAGAGAAGCTGCTCCCTGTCAATCACCGGACGTACCACCTGCTCCATGGTACCGCTCTTTCCCTTTAAAATCTCCACTTCGTCCGCCACATCCGGATACCCCATACTCATGCAAATCATAAAACGGTCCAGCTGGGACTCCGGCAGTAGCTGGGTTCCGGCACTGCCCTTCGGATTCTGGGTCGCCATTACCACAAAAGGCTCCGGCACCTTGCGGCTCTCGCCGTCTACCGTCACCTTTCCCTCCTCCATAACCTCAAGAAGCGCCGACTGGGTCTTCGGGGAAGTACGGTTAATCTCATCCGCCAGAAACAAATTACACATAATGGCACCTTCATAGTACACAAAGGTCCCGGACTCCTTTTGGTACATGTTAAAACCTAAAATATCCGCCGGCATCACATCCGGTGTAAACTGTACCCGGCGGGTATCCAGCGAAAGAGCCTTGGAAAAGGCCATCACAAGCGTGGTCTTGCCCACCCCCGGCACGTCCTCAATCAAAATATGCCCACCGGACAAAATCGCCGCAAAAGCCTTTTTGATACAATCATCCTTACCGGTCACCGCCTTTTTTACCTCACAAACCACGCGGTACACCGTATCGTCCATTCCGACACCGCTTCCGCACTTTCCGCAAAAGCGTTCTCCCTTTGCAATGTGATTTCCGCACTTCTTACAAACCATGCCGATACTCCCTTCTCCAATTCACTACATTTATCTGCTTTTCCCGTTATTCTGCCTTTTCGGTTAATAGTTTCAAAAGCGCCTGACAGCCTTTGGTTACATCCCGGTAGGTAGACGCAAAATCCCCCGTATACCATGGGTCCGCCACATCAAAGCTCTCCCCCGCAAAAGTCAGAAGCTTATAAATCTTTCCGTCCGGGTCCCCGTCCGCAATCCGGGTCATATTACGAATATTGGCGGTATCCATACCGATTAAATAATCATAATAGTCATAGTCGGCCTTGGTCATCTGTACCGCCGGATGCGGCACTACCGGAACGCCCCGGAACCGTAACTCATTTACTGTACCGTAGTGCGGCGAATTGCCGATTTCCTCTCGGCTCGTCGCCGCGGAATTAATTTCAAATAAATGCTCTAAGTGAGCCTGTCTTACTAAATGCGTCATGACGCTCTCCGCCATGGTGGAACGACAAATATTTCCATGGCAGACGAATAATATCTTAAACATAACTTTGTATATCTCCTCTTATCCCTGCTGCTCTTTCTCTGCTATACCCTTTGGTACCACGCCCACATCATCAAATAAACCGCCATGGACTCTGCCGAGGTCCCCGGTGTCAAAAAGTGCGGACAGCCGCATACTTCCCGAATCAAACCAAACTCGTCCACAAATGATTCCATGGTTTCGCGAATCAAATCCGCCTGCTTTCCGTACTCCTTAGATAACCATCCGCCGACGATTCCTCGGTAAATAAATGTCGCCGCCATCATGGCTGCCGTACCTTCCGTAAAACTGTCCGTTTCATCCAATATATCATGAAAACGTCCGTCGATCAGCTGATACCTTAGCATCGCATCCAGTAACGCTTTCCCGTATCCGATTAACTTGTCCGCCTGCGCCTTTGCACCCTGTTTAAGGGCTGTCTCCGCCACTCTGGCGATGCCGAGGAGTGCCCAGCCGTTCCCGGTGGCCCAAAGCTTCTTGCGGACAAACCCGTTTGTCCCCGCATCATAAATATGATATAACAGACCGGTGGCATCATCTTTTAAATACCCAAAATAACCCTCAATCTGTGCTATTGCCTCATCAAGCTCTCCCATCACCGCAAGAAACGGCGGTGCCATATAAACGGAATCCACCCAGACCTGATTCGGAGAATATCCCTCATGAAAACTGACTTCGTTGTGACAAATACAGCCCGTCTCCGTCCGCGGCGCTTTCTCCATCAAATACCGAAGCATCTTTTCGGCTGCTTCACGATACATCACATTCCCGGTCCGTTCGTAGGCGCGCCAAACCACCTCACCGTTTGCCGCAGGATCTGTCACCGCTATGTTTTCGTTAATGACCGCCAACCGGCCATCTTCCTTTTGGCGCAACACAGCATCGTGAGCCATGGCAATCGCAGTCACCTCATCTCCCAACTCCCATAAAGCCTGTGCACATACCCCCTGCTCCCATGGATAGCGCTGTACCGCCAACATAGCATGCTTCACTAAGTCGATTTTTCCCAACATATCCGACCATCCTCTCCGCCAAAACAATCCGTCCCCTACCTCATCTGTGACGGCTGAGCCACCTGGACAATCCTTGCCTCCTGCAGATTGCGGAGTAGAAGCAAACGCACCTGGCCCTGGTACTCCGGCTTAATCATGTAGTGGCAGTAGGCCTCCAATACTACAAAAAAGTCATCGGTACGGCCCTCGATTTTAAAATTGTTGAAGCCCATCGGTACGTACTTCTCCCAGATATCCTCCGGAGAAACGTAGGTGCAGAACTCTTTGATGGTGTGCACGTTTTGCTGGGCACCGGCACAGAACTTACACTCCCACGGCTTTAACTGTACCTGCTGTTCCGGCGGCAGGCTCATGTTCTTTACAATATTCTTCTGGTTCTCGGAGATGTGACGGTAATGGGCACCGCGTCTTGCACAATTCGGCTCACAGGCCGCATTAATCAAAATCTCACATCTGCCCTTATCCGTAATCTTTTCCAGCTCCTCAAATTGATTATTCATGTTATAATCCAGAACCACCAAATCGTAGCCCTTTGCCAGTTCGGCATTGACACCCTCCGCGCCCTTAATCTGCTTACAGGTAGAACTGGTAATCTTCATCCCCGGATAATTCTCGCGGACATAAGCCTCCAACAGCGGAGACACCAAAATCACGCCGTTTAAACCGTTGTGCGCCGCCTTCAGACAGAAGTTACAATACGGGTCCTTCAAATCCTCTTCTTCAAGCAACATATTCGTATAGGTAAAACGCACCGGAATCCCCCACTGATTCAGGGACTGAATCACACCCTTAATATAATCCGGGCTGCACTGATCCGCTCTGGAATTGCGGCCGCCGTTCCAAAGAGAGGTCGGGAATTCACCGAAGCAGGATGCAATCTTCACACCTTCTCTGAAATACTCCGGATGCCCCTTTAACATACCTAAAAACATCACATTTAACGGGTAATTTCTGCGTAACCCCGGCAGATGAAACTTAACTTCCATAAAATCCTCCTAAACTCTATGACAAAGCGCCTTGGCGCGTCATACTCTTTCACATTTCTCACACTATCTATCATACACTTGTTTCAGCGGGATGTCAAACAAAAGCGCACTTTCTCCGTAGCAGGCAACACTTCGTTTCTCCCACGCCTCGCGACATAGTCGCTCGGTCGTGGGCGCCTTCGCATGACTACGTAACTGCCTGGGAGCCACCTCCCGCAGTTACTCGCATGCTCACTTTGCCTGCACGGAAACAGCCGTCACATAATGTGACGGCTGTCCTTCGGCCCCTCCGGGCTGTATAAAAATATCCCCTCTGAATACCTATCTTGTGAACCGTGAAATAAACTTCCACGCGTTCTCGTTGGTATGATGTCTGCACTCATGTACCTGCTCGCTGACACTTGCAAACGCGGTACGGCAAACACCGTCCTCACTGTCAAAATAGTGGATGGTCAAATCGCTGCCGCGGGAATCATCATGAACCACCTCTACGCGGTCACCCTCGATACCCCAGATCGGCTGTGCCCAGTTGTCCTTGTCTGCGTAAGACAACGTATCGAACTTCTTCTTTAACTTGTTGGTCTCCGCACAGTACTGGATGCGCTCAAGTCCGGATTCTGCCTGGAACGCAAGCTCCGGTAAGTGAGACTTCTCGCCGCCGGAGTAGAAAATCGGCACCGGAACGTCGGTATTGAATCTTCCGCTGTTGGACTGCGCCATCGGGTTGTTCTTTACCGGGAACAATGCGCTGGCCGGAGCAAGTCCCGCAAAGGCCTCCGGGTACTCCTGGTACAAATTCCAGGTCTTACCGCTACCCATGGAGAAGCCGGTTGCGTAAATGCGCTTCTCATCGATGTTGTACTTCTTCTTCAGGTCCTCGATGACCTCCATTACCTCGGTAGCGGTCACATTCTGGTGATTCTCCAGAGACACGAACAGGAAGCCGTATCTATGGGCAATCTCATACCAACCTGCTACAAACGTTAAGTACATGGAGGAATCTCCGCCGCCGTGAAAGCCCATCAAAAGCGGTGCCGGCCCCTTTTCAAACAAATCATTGTTATAATATGCAAAATAGCCCACCGGATGAGTCTCGGTGCCCTTAAACATGCCCATATTATCCGGAGAAGTCTTAACGATAACACTGCCGGCCTCCTCGGTCATATTCATTGCCGGGAAATCCGGTTCGATTTCCATCTTACCGCACCACATCTTAAACTTACGTACAAACGCCGCAAAATCAGCCTTATAATCAGCCTCAGCCTTTACAAGCAGGTTCTCGCAGCCCGCAAATGCCGCATTCACCTCATCGGAATTGCCTACACTTAAAATACCGATATCCTTACGCTCTACCTGCGGAACCACACTGAGCTTTTCCATGGAACACATAGCCGGCGTAATCTCGCCCGGTCCCCACAAATACTCACCGTTTAAGGTCTTAAGCAGGTTCTTTGCCACGTAATCCGCAGACGCACCGTAGCTGTAAATATCCGCTCTGAAAATCGCACCGCGGATAAAGAAGCCCTTGAACTCTCTCTTAAAAAAATCATGCTGCTCTACGATACCGTCCTCGTAACGCGGGTCCATCTTTACCTCGGCAATCAAAGACGCATACAACTCCTCCGTTGCGTTCGCCCAGCCGCCCTCGCAGGTCGGATATACGAAAAGCACGCTACTGTCCACCGCAGACGCAATATCCGCCAGACCGCTCTTCTTCGCAAAAGCAATCGCATCCTCCATGCTCTGCTTGTTCTCCTCGAATACGAGAAGAAGCGGCGCACGGAAGGTGTAGTTATTCACCTGACCGTCAATC